>JAUVDD010000128.1 GCA_030595525.1 Puniceicoccales bacterium | reverse complement strand
AATAAATGTGTGTTCCCCACTTTTTGGTGTAGACCCGACAAGTCGCTTCTGCGTGGCTGCGCCACGCGAAGCTCGGAGAGCGAAGCGTGGTGGGAGGTACTGGAGTTGAACCAGCGACCTCATGCATGTCAAGCATGCGCTCTAACCAACTGAGCTAACCCCCCATTCAATGCACAAACGTGCTAGAAGGAAAGAAACGTGGGAATTGCCAGAGACATGTCAATCCCTTCTTTCCTGCCCCATCTACTATGAATCGCTGAGTCGTTTCTCGGGTGCCTTGTAAAGCAATTCGTGGCCTTCTTCCAAAGCTGACATCAATAAGTGACCGGATGGCAAAGCCTTGAAAAGATTCTCCAGTTGAGGCCTTACCTTGGCCAGGTTTTCAGGAGACGAATTCTGTCCCGGGAACCAGTCAGCGGCGTTGCCCAACAAGTTGTATCGCATTTGACCATACTCAAGCAAGTCAAAGGCCCGGCACAGGTTTCGCAGTTGAACAATCCGCCCGATATTAATGTTCCCAGGGATGTCATCCAAGATCGGTAAGCCAAGATCGAAGGGCTTACGTAATTCCGGTTCAACCACTTCATTGTAACGGGACTGCAGACGATCCACGATAGGTTGCAAATGGGTATGAGGGTCATTGAGTAACGGCACAGCAGCCAAGTGCTCATTGAAATCCGACGGACATGATGCGCCAATACTCAGCGTGTGAATCTCCTTGTTCACAAGACAATAGAGATCGTTAAAAGTCATCGGATGGAGTGGCGAACAGAGTTCCATTAGCCGATCCGGTGCCTTATAAAGCATTCCACCTTTATCACTGGGACTGATGATGAAAATCCCCATATCCTGTGCCGTGGCATCCTGAATCACCGGCCAGGTTTCCTGATAGATATAATACCAGTGAAGATTAATGTAATCAAAACCCTCTCCTGATGACGGTTCCTTAAAAGCAACAGCCTTCCGCAGAACATCGACTCCGCCATGGGTGGAAAATCCGATATGCAGAATCCTCCCTTCCTTACGCAACCTTTGCACCATGGAGAAACATCCGCCGGGACGCACGGACCAGTTCAGCTTCTCCTCATTATTGATTCCGTGGATGGCAAACAGGTCGACGTAATCGAGTTGCAATCGATCCAGGGAATCAACCATTTCAGTATAAAATTGTTCCGGATTCTCCCTCACTCCAACTTTTGTCTGAACTATTAATTTGTCGCGCTCCAGCTTCGGCAAATACTGACCAAGCTGACGCTCTGAGGGGCCATAACCGCGGGCTGTCTCGATATGGTTGATCCCGGCAGCAAGTCCCGCATCGATCGTAGCTTGAAGATTAACCTGTGTCTTCGGATCAATTTCCTTCAACGGTTTATCTGTCCAACCATCCTGATAACGCATGCCACCACATGAAAATACGGGCATGGAAAGTTCTGTTCTACCAAATCTGCGATATTGCATAGTCTGTTCAGCACTCGACATAGCAGAGTAATGTTGATCAGTTGACATGAACGTCAACCGCCAACCCGAATTATACAAAAACGGATTAATAATTCCCCTTGATATTGATCCCCTTGTTGGCAGTTTGGAGCGAACGCTGAATCAAGAGGATGCTGAACAACTTGCGCATTGAAAACCTGGCATTGATGGATGCCGTCTCCCTCGAATTCGATGAGGGATTTACAGCCGTTACTGGTGAAACCGGTGCCGGGAAATCGGTTTTGCTGGGCGCCTTGTCACTTCTCTCGGGCTCTCGGGCTGAGAAAACTATGATCCGCCAGGGTACGGATACCTGTACTTTGGAAGCCGCCTTCCAAATACCTCAGCCCAAGCAAATGGAATCCTTGCTGGAAGAAATGGGGTTACCGGAATTGGAAGAGGGTCAATTGTTGATCAAGCGGATTCTTTCTTCGCGCAAGGCATCCCGGATCTGGATTAACGGTTCCATGGCAACTTTGGCGCAATTGCAGGAACTGGGGAAGCAATGGATCGATTTTCATGGTCCTGGTGAACCTCAAAAGCTCTTTCATGAAAGGGAACAGTTGGCGCTGCTCGACCTGTTTGCCGGATTAAAAAACCAGCTGGCTGACTACCTGACAAATTACCGGTCATGGCGCAAACAGTTGGAGGAAATTGAACGACTACGCAATGAATCCCGCCTCTCACCGGAGGAAGCCGAGTTCTTAAGGGGTCAAACCTTGGATATTGATAACCTGCAACTCAGCGAAGAACGAATCCACAAACTGGAGCAAGATTATCGACGAATTTCCAGCGCACAGGATCTGAAGGACTTGTGTGCCCAATTGGATGAAAGCTTTCTCGGATCAAAAGGCATTTGCCAAAGACTTCAGGCTGCCCTTCCGATTGCCCAGAAGTTGTCGGATCTCGATCCCTCTGCATCCACTTTATCTGACCGCGTAGAGTCGCTGGTTATCGAAGCAAATGATCTTTCCACTGAATGGAGGGAACTTGCGTTTGGGTCGGATTTTGATCCGCAACAAATCAAGCAGATTGAATCCGACATGGAAAAGTGGATGAGTCTGAAGCGTCGTTACGGTGCAACCGTTGAAGGGATTCTGAAAAAGCGTGAAGCGATGGCCAACCGCCTGAAAATTCAAGGTGACCTGAAAGGCACTTTGGAAAGGATGCAGGCTGAAGCAGACACGATTGAGGGAAGTATTAGAAAGGCGGCAGGAGCAATTCGATCGAGTCGACTTAAAGCGGCACACAAGCTGGCCAAGGAAGCTGAATCCCTGTTACAGGACCTTGGCTTCAAAAAGCCAAAACTAGGGATAGAAATAATCGCCCGGACAAAGCTCGGACCAACTGGTGATTCGGATTGCCAGATGACATTCTCTCCAAACCCCGGCAGCACCATGCTTCCAATGAATAAAATAGCGTCAAGCGGTGAAATGGCCAGAGTCATGCTTGCAATGAAGTCAGTATTGGCAGCGGTCGATTCAACTCCCGTCCTGGTATTCGATGAAGTTGACTCCAACATCGGAGGCGAGGTAGCAACTTCCGTGGCCAAACTCTTGAAAGTTCTTGGAAAGGATCACCAGGTTTTTTGCATAACCCATCTTCCACAAGTTGCTGCCGTAGCGAATAACCACTACGTGGTAAACAAGGTTCAGGATGATGATTCCACCACGGTTACAATTGACTGCCTGAACAACGACTCTGATAGCCGTATTGACGAGTTTGCCCGGATGCTGGGCGACCGTTCCTCTTCAGCTGCCAGACAGCATGCTGAAAAGCTCATGGCACAATAAATCCAGCTTAATAACCAACGCTGATCAGAATGGATCCGAATTGGTGACTATACAGTTGTCCTTCGAACTCCTCTGACCGGAAAGTGCGAGAAACTGCAAAGGTAAAGGCTTTAAACCGCACACCTGCACCAACCAGGAGTTCCCCGTAAAACGGCTCGGAAGAAGTTCCCGTATCAAAATCCCTGAAGACTGGTCCATCTAATGTGATGTTGTGTAAAACTCCTATTCCCCTGCATCCGGCAAAACCATAAATGGAAAAATCCGCTCTTGCCTTCCGGTCCTCGGAAAACAATTCGTGAGGAAAGTTACCAAATTGGAGCCTGGGGGTCATGTATTGAACAGGTAGATTGTATCCGACGCGGAGCATGGAACCGATGTAGGCATCCGTAATTCCATTCCCCAGCGCTGTTCCCCATTCAAAGTAACCATCCATCTGAATGATTCCGTCTTCGGTGGCATCCGCGAGCCAGTTAAACCTGCGCTTGCGATCAAAAATCAAATTAAAGGTAACCTCAGTAGGAATCTGAGAATCCCAACCCTGAAACAACGGTGAATCACTGATATTGATATGCACCCAATCCTGTGTCGGATGCGCATAGGCATATTTTCCGGTCACACCAATAGCCAACACCACTGAACTCAGCGCTTTCTTGTTCTTGGCATGTAGCGAAACTTCCGCACCTAGCCAACCGGCATAGGGTCGCTGTCCCGGTCCGGATACGAGCACTTCCGGATCATCGGGTGTGAACATGAATTGGGATAGTCCAATTCCATAATCATATTTTATTTCTGGGCTCTCAACCAGGGAACCCAATTTGCCAAATACGGAATGTCCTCTAACACCGGTCAGGCTCCTTAGGAATTTCTGAAGATCATTTAATGACTTTTCCGGAACCGGCTGCATCAAGGCCAGTCGAGCGCCGTTAGTATAATCATTATCCGATCCGGTAAAGAGATCATTATCCAGCTGAAAAATGATATAGGCATCCCGATCCTCCTTCTCTACGGCTCCTGCCGAAAAAGCGATCAACAGGAGTATTATTAAGCAAATTTTACTCGGGTTTTTCATCTTCCAAATATACGAATTTCAAGGGTCGTAGGTCCACCAGTTTTGGGTTCCAGTTCTTGACCCGTGGATTGATAAGAAAAACATTTGTGTACCAATATAATGGGATGACGGGTTCAGCTTCCAGCAATCGTGATTCTGCCTGCCTGACCAGCTCAAATCTCTTTTCCTTATCCAAGGTGTTGGAAGACTTTTCCAACAAAGCGTCATATTCCGGATCATCAAATCCCGTTTCATTATTCGGGCTATAGGAGAACATTGTACGGAGGAAGGAATACGGATACAGGTTTCCAATCCATCCTGCGCGGGCCATGTCGTATTGCATGTTCTGGGTCGTATCCAAATACACCTTCCATTCCTGATTGGTCAGTGCTATTTCCACGCCCAATTCATTTCGCCACATATTCTGAATCGCTTCAGCAAGTTTTCGATGATTATCGCTGGTATTGAATAACAATTCCACCGTTGGGAAACCTTCACCATTCGGGTACCCTGCTTCTTTCAGTAGTTGTCTTGCTTTATCGGGATTATAGACCTCCCTTTCCGGGAATTCGTAGCCGCCAATTCCTCCAGGAGCATAACTTGTAGCGACTCGTTCATTACCTTGTAACATTCGACGAATTATTTGTTCCCTGTCGATTGAAAGTGATAGCGCCTTTCTGACACGAACATCATCCAATGGTGGTCGCGTAGTATTGATCCGATAAAAGTAAATCCCTGCGAATGGATCCAAGCGAATTCTATCCGGATACTTATCCTGATAGTATTTTCTCATATTTACCGGAACAGAATTTGTAACGTGCAATTGCCCACTCTCAAATGCCCGCAGCTCGGTATTTTCATCTCCAATCGGGTAAAACTCAAAGCCATCCATCTTAACGGAATCCGCATCCCAGTAATTTGGATTCCTTTCTACTCGGATGACAGAATCCGGATTCCATTTTACTAACACATATGGACCGTTCCCAACATAAGTTTCTGGCTGAGTCCATCCACTAGCCCGTGCCCCAGGCCCGCCATGAGCATCGATTGTTGCCGGATGCACCGGTAGAAAGGTGTGATTAAGCAGCATCTTCAGGAAATTTGCCACAGGCTCATTTAGCACTACTCGGAAGGTCTGATCATCAATTGCCTTAATTCCAACTTCATCGAA
>JAUVDD010000175.1 GCA_030595525.1 Puniceicoccales bacterium | reverse complement strand
ATTTTGCCCATGTGGGTCGCGGATATGGACTTTGAATCGGCTCCTGAAATTAAGGAAGCGTTATTAAAGCGGGTTGAGCACGGGGTTTACGGCTATACCGTTCCTTATGAAAGTGTGGAAAATTCGGTAATCGACTATTTGCGTCGCGCTCACCGTCTTGAAGTTAAGCGGGAATGGTTTGTCTGGATGCCCGGATTGGTGCCTGCACTGAATACTGCTTCCCGGGCATATGAGAAACCGGGTGATGCTGTAATGACAAACACACCTGTCTATCCGCCGTTTCTAACCGCTCCAGGTTGGCAGAATAAGGAACTTCAATCCGTTCCCCTGATGATCAAGGACGACCGTTACACTTTTGATTTTGAGGCAATGGAGGCAGCGGTTACCGAACGTACCAAGCTGTTTATCCTGTGTAATCCGCATAATCCCGTGGGTCGGGCATGGTCATTGGATGAGCTGAAGCAATTGGTCGAATTCTGCAAAAAGCACGACTTGCTGGTGGTTTCTGATGAAATTCACTGTGACCTGTTGTTAGACGATACCGTCAAGCATCACACATTTCTCAATGTCGATGAATGGGCTTACGACAATTCGCTTACTCTAATGGCACCAAGCAAGACATTCAATGTTCCCGGACTGTCCTGTAGTTACATCATTATCCCCAATTCGAGTTTGAGGGTTCGCTTCCAGCGTGCTTCGCGAGGGATGATTACAGAAGTCAACTGCCTTGGCTATACGGCCTGTGAGGCAGCTTACACCTATGGTGGGGATTGGCTGGAGGGAGTTCGCGAAGTATTGAAGGGGAATTACGAGCATGCCTACTCATTTATCAGGGAGAAAATGCCGAAAATCCTGATGTTTCAGATGGAAGCCACTTATCTGGCATGGATGGATGTGCGTGGATTGGGTCTGGATCAACCGGACAAGTATTTTGAAGAGAATGGCGTCGGTCTGAGCAATGGGGCATTATTCGGTTCACCGGGGTATTTAAGGCTAAATATCGGTTGTCCTAGAGAAATGCTGGATTGTGCGCTTGAACGGATGGAAAAGGCGTATAATAAATTAGCAGGCTAGGGGAATTCCTGGCACTAATCCATTATGTTGACCCTGAGTAGATATCTCGGCTGGAACGTTACGGTGACCAGCCTGTCTGGCATTTTGCTTTTCGTGTTCATTTTGATCACGGGAAATGCCATGAGAGATATCCTTGGATTGCTTGCTGAAGGAACAATCCCATTTTCCCTCTTTCTTGAACTTCTCTGGCTACTGGTTCCCTACGCGTTTTCCTTTGCCATGCCGCTGGGCGTTTTGATCGGAATACTTCTGACCATGGGACGATTGTCCGCCAATCGGGAACTGACGGCATTGAGGTCTGCTGGTATCTCCATCTACTCGGTGGCAGCGCCGGTCCTTTTTGTTGCGCTGTGTGGGAGCTTTCTGGCGATCTATATCAATACCATTCACGCTCCCTCAGCCCGTGCATCCTATAAAGCCATCCTCAATGACCTGGTCCGAACGGATCCGCTGAGATTTATTGTTCCGCGTGCTTTTATCCATGATTTCCCTGGATACGTCCTTTATGTTGCAGAAAAGGAAGAGGGTAGGATGCAGGATTTCTGGTTGTGGGAACTTGATAAAAAAAAGCGGGCTGTGCGGTTGCTGCGAGCAGACGAGGGAACTTTTGCATTTGATGAGACGACAGATTCCTTAATCCTTACGCTGGTCAACGGATTCACCGAACTGCGTGATCCGAAGGAACCCGATAATTTGCAGGTTCTCCAGCCAACGCTATTGTTTCGTGATGCACGAATACGTCTGCCATTGGCTAATCTGCTGGGAGCCGCCAATCAGCCCAGACGATTGGCCAACTACACGATGGATGAGCTCCTCAAGCGGAAAAATCAGGCCGAGTCCATTCTGAGTGGCGATCCGTCTGATGAAGAAGCTACCATAGCTCGCAAGGATGAGTTGCGTGTGCAGTATCAGATTAGTCGCCGTTTCGCCCTGGCGGCCAGCGTCTTCTCTCTCGCCCTCATTGCTGTACCGCTCGGGATTCGGGTGGGACGAACGGAGACCCACGCCAACTTCGCCGTGGGTCTGGGAATCGCCATGACATACTACACCGTACTCGTCGTCATCGGTTGGACCGAGAATTCCCCACATTTGCGACCCGACCTCCTCGTCTGGGCACCCAACTTCGTCGCCCAGGGACTTGGATTCTTGTTGCTGACCCGTGCCGCACGAAGTTGATTCTATTATTATTTCCCAAATAAAAAGATTTGCCTTACTCAAATTCACTCCTTTCCTTGGCTCTTCTAAATTGATGCCCGGATGGCGGAATTGGCAGACGCGCTGGATTTAGGATCCAGTACCTTAGGGTGTGCAGGTTCAACCCCTGTTCCGGGTACCATGCTTCGCCCCGACTTAGGTCGGTGGCTACGCATGGCAGGCCATGTAAGAGAGAAGCGGCCAACCAAGAGAGAGGCTTGAGCGAGCAGGCCAGGCGGGGGTTTTTAGGGTTTTCCTATTGTATGGGGGATATATTTATTTGCCATCCAGGGGGAGCACTTTACGGTTTTCTGAAATTAAGTCTGTAGGAAGACGGTGAAAAGTACTGAAGAAAATAGAAGTTGTTCCGTTCTCTTGGCGGAAGACAGCAAGATCAACCAGAAGTTGATGGTGCTCATGCTGGGCAAATTGGGAGTTCAGCCATCCATTGCGAATAATGGAATACAAGCGGTGGAAGTGGCTTTAGAGAAGCGATTCGACCTGATCCTGATGGACATGCACATGCCGGGCATGGATGGGTTGGAAGCCACGAAGCAAATTCGAGCAGCCCTCGGAGATAGTTCACCATCGATTGTGGCACTGACCGCCGATGTGGTACAAACGAGTATTGACCAGGCACTGCGGAACGGGATTGACGCCTATCTGACAAAGCCGATCAGCATGGATATGCTGAGAGAATGCATCGAGAAATACGGCTAAGTCCGATTCGGCATTTATTTGCTGGTAAAGGGGCAACCACAGGGCATAAACCAATATCTCATGTCCGAAGTACGCGTAAGATTTGCCCCCAGCCCGACCGGATCCTTCCATATTGGAAGTGCCCGTACGGCTTTATTTAATTGGCTGTATGCCCGTCACACTGATGGGAAATTTGTTCTCCGTATTGAGGATACGGATGCCGCCCGCAATACCGAGGAAGCCTTGGAAGTTCTATTTAAGGGAATGCGCTGGCTGGGTATGGACTGGGACGAGGGACCTGAGGTTGACGGGGGATTTGGACCTTATTTTCAGAGCCAGCGAGGCGAGATTTATAAGGAGTACCTGGGAAAGCTCGAAGCTGCGGGTCGGACTTATGAGAAAGAAGGAGCCATATTCTTTAAATTGGAAGGTGAGCGTTACACGGAATTTGATGAATATCACGGCAAGGAGATGGAAAAAGTCCGGGCAGAACCGGTAGAGATCGATGATGCCATCCGTGGGAAAGTTGTACGTGCTGAGACTAGGGACTTTGTCATATGCCGCTCAGATGGGAGCCCGACTTTTCACTTCGTGAACGTTGTGGATGACATCACCATGAAAATCACCCATGTGATTCGTGGGGAAGATCATCTAAGCAACACCAGCAAGCATGTTGAGCTATTCAACGCCTTTGGTGTTAAACCTCCGCAATTTGCCCATTTGCCGTTGATTTTAAAGGACCCCAAGATGGGGAAGGGCAAAATGAGTAAACGCGACAAGGGATCCTTGATCGAGGAATACGAAGAACGCCATTTCCTACCAGCAGGTGTTAGGAACGCAATTGCCCTATTGGGATGGAATCCGGGTGATGATAGGGAATTCATGGAGATTGGTGAAATTATTGAAGCATTTGATATCAAGGATATTCAAAAGGGAGCCGCTCGTTTTGATGAGGCAAAGATGGCACACATCAACTTCCAGTACTTGAAACAACTTCCAGTTGAGAGCTATGCCTGGTTTGCTCGACCAGTATTGACTGAAAAAGGCCTGATCTCCGAAGACCACAACGAGGATCACCTGCAACGGGTCTTGATGATTTGTCAGGAAAAGATCACTTCGCTGGAAGCTTTGCCCGAGTTCTGTGGATACTTTTTTAGGGACGATTACACTATAGATCCAAAGGCAGAGAAGAAAGTCATGAAGCGCGGTAACGCCGGTGAATTGGCTGCGCAAGTAATCGCTTCCCTGGAGTCGGTATCACCTGACGACTGGAATGTGTCCGGGCTGGAGGCAGCATTTACCAAGCTGGCGGCTGATAATGGTCAGGAAAAACCTTTCATGTGGTGGCCAATGACCCGATTCGCAGTGAGCGGTGTATCAGGTGGTCCGGATTTTCTCCCGATGCTGGAAGTGATGGGCCGGGATTTGGTGCTCGGTAGATTGGGGAAGATGATTGACTGATATGGAGTGCTGCGACATGTCGCAGCTTTAGAAAGCGGTGACATGTCACCGCACACCACAGGAAACACATTTCTAATGTTTAACAAAGGCGAGGCAGCTTTCATCAATTTTCGCTTATTTATG
>JAUVDD010000111.1 GCA_030595525.1 Puniceicoccales bacterium | reverse complement strand
ATGATCTGGCAGACCTTTCAGACATTATTCCCAATATTTGCGGTAATCGGGCTGGGCTACGGCCTGACCCGAAAAGGCTTCCTGACGAGCCCTTTTCTGGAGGAACTAAACCGACTGGTATATTGGGTGTGCCTACCCTCCCTGATCGTGGTAAACCTGGACCGGGCCAGCAACTTGGCGGAAGGCTCCTTGAGTATCATACTGGTATATTTCGCGACGACCTTCTGCGTAATGGGATCGGCCTTTCTAGTGGCCCGTCTCTTGAGGCTGGATGCCTGGCAAAAAGGGACATTTGTACAGGGTTCATTTCGAGGAAACCTGGCCTTTATAGGATTACCTATCCTCATTTACGCCCTGCGGGATCAGGAAGCCGAGGTGGTATCGAATATAATCGCTAAAGCGGTCTTTGTTTTCGCACCGATCATGATCCTCTACAATGTCACATCGGTGATGATTCTACTGCGGGGTCATCAGGGAGAAAAACAAGCTGCACTCCCAAAAACGATCCGCAACATTGCCACCAACCCGCTCGTCCTGGCAGCCCTGTCAGGATTGTGTCTTTACTTATTGCCCATTGACCTGCCGGTATTCGTTGGAGACACACTGCAATTTGTGGGCCGAACAGCGGCACCGATGGCCTTGATTTGTGTAGGTGGAGGCATGGCCCTGACCTCCATGGAGGGTCGGTACAGGAGCGCCACCTTCTCATCAATTTTAAAAGTCTTCGCGACTCCGCTATTCGCCTACCTGATCAGCTTGCCATTCAATTTGTCGGAAACTGAAACCTTGATCCTGATGATCTTCTCTGCCACCCCGACAGCAGTTGCCAGCTATGTCATGGCCAAGCAACTACACGGGGACGGAGCGATGGCCTCCGGAGGCATTATCATCAGCACCTTGTTGTCGATGATTTCACTGAGCATTGTGGTCAGCTTGTTCTGACCGGAGGTGAACCGTTTGGACAATGCTTCATGCGCTCAAGGCTCTCTGCCAGTCCACCGCGACGGTTGCGGAGTAACCACGTTCTTTCGAAGCGGTGGATGATTGAGTCACAGTCTATATTATCCAACAGAGACATATTTCCCTTTAAAATCGCCTCAGCTCGTTTGAGACCTGCGTAAGTCTGATCAAAGGCAAGTTGCGACTCATCGATCAGCCATCCGGCATCATCACAGGAAGGCTTGGCCCGAGAGAGTAGCTTTTGGCAGTGATCCAACAAATCCAGCGCCTTGAATAAGCAGTCATGGGAAAAACCATTAAACGCATGGTGCACCTTTTGGGAAGGTTGGTATAAAGCATCATACGGAAAACTGCTGTTCGCAGGGTTTATCCTGACAGGAATATGGGAATCGATTTTCGCCAACGCTTCCCAGAACGCCCCAAGGCCACCTTTTTGATCAGCAAAAATGAAACAGTTCAAAGCTTCCGAGACATTCAACTCATCAAGTTTGTCGGGATTCCAGGAAGCCACGGAAAAAATGGTCAATCCAGAGAGCTGAGCCGGCCAAACCTGCTGATGCCCATTATCTCCCCAACTGGTCAGCAACATCCCCAGGGCACCGTTTCTTCTAGCAGACATGGCGGCCCGTTTAATGTTGCTTCGTGCATTATCGATGCGACCCGAAAAACTGTTCCATGATGAATCTCCGGGAGCAATCATGAATGGACGATCCAATTCAGCATACACGCAGCACTCTTCGTCAAACGGGTGGTCCGATTCATACCCCCAGACGACCGGTATGGCGTTCTCAGGGAATTCATCAATCCGACGCGGATTCTCCCTCAACTCATCCGACCAGAAAAGCATTTGCTTATCCCGTTTGGCCAGCAGTGCGTGAAGTTCAGTGACGTACTCCTTGAAAATCTGGTGTCGTCCAACTTCCTCCGCCTTTTCAGAGGATCTTCCCTGTCCCAGTTCCCATGGTTCGTCGCATCCCAAGTGAACCCAATCACTGTCGAAACAAGGCAAGAGTTCATCGAGTAAACCATCTATCAACTTAATTGCCTTATCGTCCGGATAGAGGACTGTTCCGCTTGGTCGCCAACCCGTTATAGGATGATGAAATCCATCGGGTGATTCCGCCAAATCCTTATAGGATTCATGCTTCAACCACCGTTCCATGTGGCCAAACGCATTCTGGTTGGGAACCAGTTCGATGAATCGCTCTGAGCAATAGACCTTCAGCTGTTTGACCTCGTTCGGTGTCATGGGCGTGGCATCCGACCATACTTCCCGGTGACGAGAATAGGCGAACGTGTGCTCCGTATATAACTGAAGTTGGTTGAACTTGAATAAGGCCAGCAAATCAACGAGACGAAACAGCTGCTCCATTTTCGGCACTTTACATCGACTGATATCCAGCATGTAACCCCGAACTCCCAAAACCGGTTCATCATCAATCAGAAGACTGGGACACGATGCCGGGGAAAGCAGTTTCAACTGAAGGAGTGTTTGATTGGCTAGAAAAAATCCGTTGTCCGTCGCTGCCTCAATCAGGATGCTTCCATCGCAAATTGCCAGGCGATATCCCTCCTGATTGATATCACGCACAACAAGCCGATTTTCAACCAGATCATTCCAGTGGCACAATCCACCCGTCAACCGGCCTTTGGCAGGGACCGGAACCAGCTTGTTCAAAAGGTCCTTCATAAAGGATTCCTTATCCGCCGCCGCCACGGCCACGGCCTCCGCCGCCTCCGGGACCGCCTCCGCCGCCGCCGCCTCTGCCACCACTTGTATCCATCGCCTGATAGGCTTCCAATTGTTTTTCGGAAAGAATGCCCGAGAGTCTTTCATTCATGATTTCCCGCATGTCGTAGTCCTCCCCGGATTGTTGGGCAATCATCATTTCCTGGGCAGTATAATTGATCGTCTCGTACATCATTTCCTGCTGATCCGGTTTCAGTCTCAGCTGTTGAGAGACCCGGTCAATCTGCGACGATGCCATTTGATCCGCACGACTATAGATCTGTTTCTGCGTATCATCCACGTATTGATCATACTGATCATCCGTCATAATGCCCGCCATGGCAGCATCCAAGTTGAAAGGTTCAACCTCTTCCCCATTGCGCCGGGCTTGGTAATAAGCGTTTTGCTGATTAAAAACTTCAACCAGGAGCTGTCGCTGCGCTTCGCTCAGACCATATTTGTCCACAAATCCCTGAATCTTCTCAGCTTCACGTTCCTTCATCTGAGCCATGAACTCCTCACGGCGCTCGTCACGGCGTTGCTCGAGTTCTTCCTCAGTTAAATCCTCGTCCCCGTTTCGACCCTTCTTTGGAGTGGTTTCCAACTGGGTTTTCAAGCGCTCAATCTCCCCTCGTTGCTCGGCGATGCGGGCCAGTAGCTTGTTAGTTTCCATATCCAGCTCAGGATCATCCGAGGAAAACAGGTCACCGACACTGGAATAGTTTCCAACATCCACCTGCATCCAGTTATATACGGACAGCGAGCCTGCTCCCGTGGCCACGCCGATGGCAAAAGTCACTCCTAATAATTTCAATGCTTTCATATAACGATCGATCGAGTTTCTGATTCTATATTCAATTGGATTCAATCGAGGTCGTCAATCATCCTAAAACAACCCTTTTATTAGAAAATATTATTTCATGCATCAGAAATCGTACTTCAACTTATCCTGTTGGAGCTTGTTTCAAAAAATCTCCCACGCTCCGGACAACCTCAATATCCGCATCAAAGGGCATCACGGAACCTATTGTGGTGAAAGGGAAATCCTTTGCCAGATCAAGAACCCGCTGTGCTTCCTCCAGAGCGACCTTCTTGCGACCAGCAAGAAATAAGGCCGGATTCATGTTAATCCTGACAGTCTGCGCTGGCTGAATCCTGACCTGCGACATAAACTCAATCCGATCGGTTTTGGCGGGACAAATATAGTAGGAAGGTGACAGGGACTGGATGCCATCAACGATCGGGGCTGTATTTCCACCAATAATCAACTGTACTTCCACATCTCCGAAGGTGCGGATTCCGTCGATAACTTTTGCCAGGGCAGGCACAACACCCTTGTTGAACAAATCTGGTGAAAGAAGAGGCGGCGTGACCGATGATTCAAACAAGGCAATATTAAAGCCTTGTTCGACCGCATACCTGGCATACTTAAGCTGGTTCTCAGCCAAGTGCATCAGCCCTTCCACAGTCGGCTCCAGATCCGTGAACAATTCACATATCATGTCTTCCATCCCGATCAGGTGACAGGCAACCGTGAACGGTCCAGACATCGGAATAGAGATTTTGGCAGACGGGTTTCTTTCGCGAATTATCCTCGCCGCTTCCAATACCATGGGCATGCGCCCATCCTTTTCCGGATCGAAATTCAGT
Source organism: Puniceicoccales bacterium (assembly GCA_030595525.1). Lineage (GTDB taxonomy): Bacteria > Verrucomicrobiota > Verrucomicrobiia > Opitutales > Oceanipulchritudinaceae > Oceanipulchritudo. The sequence continues at coordinate 1,638 of JAUVDD010000111.1, read as the reverse complement.
TCCAGTAGATCATCGACTTCCTCACAAATCGGATCCCCGGCAGCAGGAACACCTGTTCCTCCGGAATCCAGGACATCACATCCGAAGGCTTCGATTTCCACATTGTAGATATCCACACCAACAACGCCCCTGTCGTAAGCATAGGTTTCCATCGCAGCCATCTGCGCCTCCGCCAACAACTCGGCATTTCTGGAAACCTCCCACGGGCGTTTGTCGATCAACCGCGCAGCATGGTCGTAGGATATCGGTTCGAATTTCATCGTATGACTAAGATAACTTCATTTGCCTGGGGTTTTCTACATCAGAATGGGATATACAGTAAATCTACCCAGGTGAGCCCATCTCTACATAATCAAGATGACTGCCCAAGAGACAGTAGATTAGAGAAAGCCTTCCATTAGGATTGACCTAATTACCATGTTATAACATATGTTATTATTATGGCAATGAAAACAAAAGTCCGGAAGATTGGAAACTCACTGGGTATAGTCCTGCCGAAAGAAGCGCTGCAAGCAATGAACGTGGAGGAAGGGGCCTCTTTGTACATTACCAAAGCCCCGAAGGATGCTCTCCAAATCACGCCGGAAAAGCCGGGATTTGAAGAGAAAATGAAGGTGGCAGAGGACTTGATGAAACGATACAGGAACACTTTCAGGGAATTGGCAAAGTGAAGGACTTCATTTGGATTGATAAAGTGGATTGTCTGGCATTCCACAGCGAATTACTGGCTTGGTTCGGCGGATTAGACGGCGTACGAGATGAAGGCATGCTGGATTCAGCGCTAACCCGGCCACAACAGGTTTTACACTACGGCGATCCATCGATCTTTGAATTAGCGGCAGCCTATGCAACCGGATTGGTAAAGAATCATCCATTTCTTGATGGAAACAAGCGGTCGGGATTCATGGCGGCTGCCATGTTTCTTGAGATAAACGGTTTCCGACTCCAGGCACCGGAAGAAGAGGCCGTTATCATGACAAGGGATCTGGCAGCTGGCGATACCAATGAAGCAGCTTATGCGGAATGGCTGGAGAAGTCTTGCGTCAAACGTTGAGTCACACCCTTCCCTGTTTTCTAATTTCCAGATAGCAGTCGAACAGGGCCCTTTAACCCGTAGTTGCTAATGGGCCAATCTGATGCATCGAATTCCCCATACTCCAGACTCCGAAAATTGATATCCTTGAAAATCCGCCACGGAGTACCGGAGCGGTCCAAGTATCGGATTCGATTATCAGCCAAGGTAGCGATCTCAATGACCAACTGATTATCTCCCTGCCTCAGAACCTTTTTCGGTATGCTCAGCATGTACGGTGCTTGAATGCTTGTTCCAATTAGTTCTCCATTGATAAAAACCTGTGCACTGCTGCTGAGCTCACCAAGATCAATAAACAGATTGCTTGCAGCCTCCAAAGAACTGAATTCAAAGCTGTTTTCGTACCGCATCAAACCAGCAAATCGATCTAATCTGGAATCACCCAATTTTGTTATCCAATCCAATTCATTCAATTGAATTGACCCTGGAAGCTCGGGGCCTCCTCTTGCAAATTTAAGGGTCCACGAATTGTTTAAAACCAGAATTTCTTCTTCCAGTTCGGAGTCTGGAAATACTTCAGGCAAAGCATTCCCTCCAATTCTGAC
>JAUVDD010000353.1 GCA_030595525.1 Puniceicoccales bacterium | reverse complement strand
GAGACCGTAGGATGAAAGGAGCATGGTGGATTGTTCCTCGGTGTCCTTACCATAGGGATGCCATCCAAAAACGATGGCGCCCACGTTCAGATCTTCCAGCAGACTCCGGTTGAGTTCTACCTCATCAGCTTCCTCGGGATCAGCGGATAATTCGTGGAAGAACATTTTCTCGCGGATTCCCCAGTCGGCCATGGCGGGTTGCATGGAGCGACCGCGATGCCCTCCCATGAGCATGATCTTATCGCGATTGCAGCGATCCCAATAACGCTCAATGGCGTCAGCGTAAATTTGAGCGTGTGTCTGGCCTGTATATCTGCCCCGCAAATCGTCGATTTGTTTCAGGCCGTGTTTTTCAACCAGGGGAATCAAGTCCTCGGTGACGACAATGGCGTCTTCCAATCCAGCGATCGTGAAAGCCACATTTGATGTTGTGCCGATCTCAGTGTCCCAGACAACATAACCTTTGGCATGTTTCTTGAAGAGTTTGAGTGCTTCATCGGTCGACGTGATTTCATTGAAGCGGATTCCGTGCTTGCGTTTGTAGAAATCGTATAGCGGTTCCGTAATCTCCCACTGAAAGTCAGTTGGGTGTACAATGTAGAGGCGTGCATCGTCCCGGTTGGCCAACCCCTGCAGGCTGATCAGCATGGCTTTTTCTGGCATACCACCGGCAGTGTTCCAGTCGCTGTCAAAGCGCAAAACCCAAGCCTCCTTGGAGGGCCCGGCTTTTGTGCATCCGGCAAAGGTTGTAAGTATTAAAAGGGAAAGGAAAGTGGATTTAAGAATGCGGTTCATAATAACTAGGGGCGGGAGGAATCACCATCAGGGAGTTTTTTAAAGCGATAAACGAGTGGATTGTTTCGCGTTGAGTGTAGCTCAATAACGGTAAGGGTATCGTCACCGGCTCCGAGACGGTATTCGCAGTCAATACGAATTGTTGATTCTCCTTGCGACACTTCCACAGGAACCATGGCTATGACTTTCAGAGTTCGGTCCTTGTCGAGCCATTCGGCGCTGACCGGAGAAACTGAATCCTTGTTCGGATAGACTGCCATGTGGCGTTGCTCGACGCGAAAGAAGTTCGGAACCTTGACGGTTTTCTCCGTGTTAACCGAATTGGTCGCAACAACTCGGGTTGATCGCCAGCGCATATCATGAGTGATGTCCACCTGATCACCCTTGACCTCAAATGTGAGGTGCATGTTCGTCCAGCCGTCGAGAGCCGAACTGCGTTCAGGAACGAGTTGCCAGCGGCCATCGAACTGAGAATCACCTGCATTTGAGACAGGCGGAATCAGTGCGCCAAGAAGGATGAGGCTAAATAGAAGTGCTTTCATAAAATCGTGGAAAGCATCCTTATTACAATCACTCCGGGAAGCTACGAAAATATCGTTTTACCATACAAATGCTTAGCTTGACCCATGGAGGTGAATTAGGTACTAAATGGGCGGCGGCCTCTGTAATTTACAGGAATTCGCCCAAGGATTAATCACAACACAGAACAAGGTGGAAAGGAAGCCAGGCTCATGAAAATCGAAAATTGGAATCCAAGCGAAATAACCCGTAGGCAATTCATTCGGACAGGTGCCGCCGGCCTGGCGGCCGCGGGCATGAATCCGTTGGTATTCGGCCAAACCTCCAAAGTTCCATTAAAACTGCCGATGAGGCGGTATGGGCGTACCGGACTGAATATTAGTTCGATAATTGGAGCATCCAACATGACGCCTGAGCTGATTCCTTTAGCGGTGAAAGCAGGTGTAAACTACTGGCACAAGGCGGACAAATGGACCCCTGAGACCATGCCTGCAGCCATCAAGAGCCAGCCGAGAGAATCCTATTATATGGAAATTATTGTGCCACGAGTGCGTGGCAACCACCGTACGGGGGTAATCGAGGAAGAGGAGCATTATCAATATGTGAAGGACAGCCTGAAAAAATCGGGACTCCGGTACTTTGACGTTTTCAAACACTATTTCGGATACCATTCGATTGAGGAGGTGAAAACCAATGCTGGAATGATCCGTGCCTTTGAGCGGCTTAAAAAGGAGGGATTAGTCAAGCATCTGGTTCTCTCTCAACACCATTACAATGACATTGGCGGTGACATGGCATATGATATTCTCGAATATCTGATTGATAATACTCCATACGAAGGAGTGCAATTATTCTTCAGCTATGGTGCCCCAAAGGAGATGGAGGAAGTAGTTGCCTACGCAAAGAAAAAAGACTTTGGAACAATTGCCATGAAAACCATGAAAGGAATTGGTCGGGCAATTGAAGACGACAATTTAAAGGCAATCCTCGAAGATCCTCGCTTCAAGGGATCAAGGCCTGGTGAGGCAACGGTGAAATGGTTGATGTCCAATCCGAACCTTGATGCTGCCGTGATTGCCATGAAATCGTTCGCTGAGATGGAAGAAAATTTTGGTGCTGCGATGCAGGCAAGTTTGGGTGCACATGATCGCCGGGTACTTGACCAATTAGCCGCCTATAACGATGGGCGGACTTGTATGCTCTGTTCAGAGTGCGTTTCCAAGTGTTCCGAGGACATCGCCATAGCTGACATCTTCCGATACGAACGGTATGCCATGGATTATCATGAGCTGGATCGAGCTCGCAAGGAATACAGCTTGCTTACAAAGAATGGTACCTCTTGCATCTCCTGTGGTGACTGTATGTCCGCTTGTGGATCTCACATCAACATCATGGAAAAACTCAAGGACGTACACAGTCTGCTAGGATGAAGAATCGCTACTTTTGAGTAGCTGTTCATTGCGTATACTCTGAATATGATTGGGCGTGTCTGGTACAACTCCGGCAACGGTTGGGCCTGTGGGTGAAATTTCTTATCAGTAGGTGAATTGTGGTGCAAAAAATGCGACTAAGGATTATTTATAATCCACAAAGTAATTATAAGCACAAAACCTCAGC
>JAUVDD010000412.1 GCA_030595525.1 Puniceicoccales bacterium | reverse complement strand
CTGGATCAGTTGATGAACCTTGCCTTGCATGCCGAGGACGGGATCAAGTATTATTCAGGAACCGTGACCTATACGAAATCATTTACTATGGATTCCGTAAAACCTGATGGAGGAAAGCTTCTGCTTGACCTGGGAAATGTTGAGGTGATTGCACGAGTAATCCTTAACGGGAAACCTTGTGGGACTGCTTGGAAGTATCCCTACCGAGTAGATGTGACGAAGGCCATCAGGGAAGGGACTAACGAATTGAAAATCGAAGTGGCCAATACATGGGTGAACCGCCTGATCGGGGATGAGCAACTTCCTTTGGATGCGGATTGGAATCCGGATAATTCCAAGGATGTGCTTACCCAAGGGCTCGACTCTTGGCCGGACTGGTTTCTTCAAGGAAAGAAAAGTCCTACTGGCAGATACACGTTTACTTCTTCAAGGCACTATACAAAAGACAGTCCACTGGTTCCATCGGGATTGCTTGGTCCAGTATCGATTATCAAGGAAATGCGTGGGAACTAACTGATTGGCTGTAATTAATTATTTGATACAAGGAAACCTATAATGAAAAAATGGATTATGTTAATAATGCTGGCGGCGATACAAGCGGCAGCAGGTAGTCAATTGTCGGCCAGCGATAAACCGAACGTTATTCTGATCCTGGCGGACGATGTCGGGATAGATGCGTTTGGTGATTATATCGGTACCGAGTACCGAACACCGAACATTGATCGAATGGGTGAGCGTGGCATGCGCTTTGATAACTGCTATTCGCAGCCGCTGTGCACGCCCTCACGAGTGAAAACCATGACCGGTCAGTATAATTTCCGGAATTATACACACTTCGAATACATGAATCCGGCTGACAAGACCTTTGGTAACCTGATGCAGGAGGCTGGATACAAAACCGCTATTGCCGGGAAATGGCAATTGAACGGTGTCAAAAATCATTTACGGGGATGGGATGACATGATGCGTCCACACAAGGCCGGATTTGATGAATACATGCTTTGGCAGGTGGTCGAGGGCGGTGACCGCTACTGGGATCCAACAATTGCCCACAATGGAAAACAGATTCCTGATGAGGAACTGAAGGGGAAATATGCCCCTGATCTGATGTCCGACTTTGTTTGCGAATTTATCAGGCGCCATGAAGACGAACCGTTTTTTGTCTATTATCCCACGGTGCTTCCACACAATCCTCTTGGTCACACACCGGACTTTCCGAAGGAAAAGCCAATCAGTCGCCAAAAAGATGAGGAAGGCTGGCGCAGCCAGCAGAAGCGGTACTTTGTGGCGATGGTTGCTTACCTCGACAAGATAGTAGGGAAAATCATCCGTACTGTGGAAGAGGCTGGCGTTGCAGAGGAAACCATCATCCTGTTTACGTCGGATAACGGCACCAGCGGTAAGAATCAATCGGTCGTGAAAAACGGCGAAGATACCCTCTTGGTGAAAGGCGGCAAGGGCGATACACCGGAACTCGGTACACATGTTCCGATGTATGTTCTCTGGGACGGAACTGTGAAGTCTGGAGTGGTATCCGAAACGATGATTGATTTTACCGACTTCTACGCAACTTTCGCCGAGTTGGCCGGCGTGGACATTTCGAATGAGCCCTTCGCGGACGGAGTCAGTTTCGCACCGGTGCTGCGCGGGGAGAATACCGTCCGGCGTGACTGGGTGCAGGTCACCTACACGCCGTACTTTGGCGGCAATACCGTCAATCGTCGTTTCGTTCGCGACCAGGAATACAAACTGTATGGTGACGGACGATTCTATCATGTGCCAACGGATCTGCTTGAAGAAAAACCATTGGCAGAGAAGAACGCGACCTATCAGCGGCTCAAGAAGCTACTGGATCAATTTCCAGAACTGAACCGCACTCCGGCTGCCCATCAGGAGACTGCTACTGAGCGTGATATTTTTCCTGAATGGCAAATGGGCAAATGAAGTAAGCCAACTGATCCTTCTCGTATAACAAATACACCATGAAACAGTTTATCGGAATACTCTTTATTATCTTGTCTCCACTTCTTGTTAGCGCAGAGAACCCAGAATCCGGTGTGCCGGTCGAGATCTCCGTGCGTGACCATGGGGCAAAGGGTGATGGCTCAAGTGATGACAGTGCCGCGTTTCAGGCCGCATTCGAACTCGCTGTTAGCTCGCCTCATTCCATAGTACGAATTCCAGCGGGAGATTACCGTTTGGAACGGCAGGTAAGTGTCGAGTTCGAAGGAGGAGTTGACGAGGGGCTCGCCATTGTGGGCGATGGGCAAGGAGTATCCGTGGTACGGTGCGCAAACGAGGACGGCGCCATTTTCTTGCACAGTGAGCGCTGTCAGACTCAAGTGACCTTGCGTGACCTGACCCTGGTGGCCGAGATTCCGGGTGCGGGAACAGCCTTCGAGGTATTTTCTCCTGCTCGCGGAGTGCGCAACTACCGGACACTAACAGTGGAAAACGTCGATATTCGCGGCGCCGGTCTGCCAACGCAGTCCTATTTCAAGCGTGGCCTTACTGCGATTGGACAGTGGCGGCCGCTTTTTCGCAACGTGATATTCTGTGGTGTGCTCGATCCGTCGATGAAAAAGA
>JAUVDD010000388.1 GCA_030595525.1 Puniceicoccales bacterium | reverse complement strand
GCCTACATGGAGGCGCTTAAGGAGAATCTTCTGGATGCTTCAGTATTCGAAAAAGCTTCACCGAAAATCGTATTTACCCCGATTCACGGAACAGGCGGTATTTCCGCTCCGGCCGCACTGGCTGAGTTTGGATTGATCGTGGATACTGTGGCGGAACAAATGGTTCAGGACAGTAACTTCCCGAGCGTTAAGTCACCAAATCCGGAAAATGCTGAAGCACTGAGTATGGCGATCGAGCAGGCTAAGTCCACGGGAGCTGAAATTGTAATGGCTACCGATCCCGATTCCGATCGTATGGGCGTCGCTGTTCGAGATGAAAATGGTGAAATGGTCCTGCTGAGCGGCAATATGATCGGTTCGTTGCTGGCGGCTTTCAGAATAGAAAAGATGAAGGACCTGGGCCTGTTGCCGAGAGAGGGGACTCAACATGCCGCCCTGATCAAGACCTTTGTCACAACGCCTTTACAGTCTGCAATCGCGGAGAAGAACGGTCTCAAGGTAATCGATACACTGACCGGATTTAAATGGATTGGTGAAAAGCTGAAGGCTTATGAAGAAGAGCTATTGGCAGCACTGAGAGAAGAGGGTGAAGAAGTCAGTGATTACGATGCCATTCCTTTGGCTGAGAGACGAGAAGGATTGCTGAAGCACAGCACATTTTATGTTTTCGGAGGAGAGGAGAGTTACGGCTATCTGGCCTCTGATCGTTTGCGCGACAAGGATGCAAATGCGGCTATCCTCATGTTTGCGGAGATGGCGGCTAGTCTGGAGCTTGAAGGTAAGACAATTCTCGAATACCTGGATGAAGTGTATTTAAGATATGGATACTATCTGGAAGAGGTCATCAATATTTACTACGAGGGCGCTTCGGGTGCTGTAAAGATCCAGAATATCCTTGAATCGTATCGGAAGGATCCGCCAAAGGAGATAGCCGGTCACAAGGTTGTTGGTTGGAAGGATTTTGGCGTACACACGCTTTTTGATGCGGATGGCAAGGAGATCCCTAAACAGGATCTTTACTTCCTCGAATTGGATAATGGTTATTCCTACGCAGGGCGCGGTAGTGGAACAGAACCGAAAATCAAATTCTACATGTTTGCTCGTGAGGATGTAAATCAGCCCGGTGACCTGGAGCCCGCGAAAAAGAGGGCGGCGGAAGAACTGGCGCTGATTAAACAAGCAATCGATGCGGATGCACGAGCACGGGCAGGCGAATGAGTGAGCCATTAGAATATGCTATTCCCCTGTTTTCCTTGATCGATTCCTCTAAGGTGGATTTGAATCAACCCTTACCTGAGGAGCTTGGGGAACAATTGGGGCTTTACCTTGAGGGCCAGTTCGGAATCAAGTCGTTGTCCACTCAATTAATCCTTTTGGAGCAACAACCTTATCTGGTCCTGCATGCCGTCGAACAAGAGTGTCTGCCGGCACTATGTTCACTGGTGGACGTTCAGCGCACGCAACTATTTCGTTACGAGCGTCAGGATGAGGAGAAAGTTTCCCTCGTGCCTTTGAACGTTAAGATCCAGGACTAGGCCAGACGGACTAATTCTCTTGTCGGAGGAATGTCGCGGATGATCTGGTCGGGATCCGGGCCAACTCCGATGTAGCGAAGATTGGGCACATCCTGTGGCCACTTGATTTCGTCCCCTAAAGCAATATCGAGGGTTGCCTTCATCATGGTAGCGACGTAGCGCTTCGCATTGAAAGGCAAATTGTCGAAAGTCCTGACCTTGGAAATATCCTCTTCCCAGCCGGGCAGTTGGATAAATACAGGTTTCAGGGATCGGTGCGTGTCCATATCCCTTGGGACATGCTTGATCAGCTTGCCCTCCGGCGTCTTGTAGGCGATGCAAATGAGCAGTTCGCCACCGGGTTGCCAATCCCCTTCATAGGTGAGGGCATCCATCTTGTTAATCACCAGGTCCTGGCAACCTCCATAGCGGACGGCGTCGCCTTTTTCCACAGCATCGAACCATCCAACCATGCGTTGACGACCGGTTGTGACCCCGAATTCGAGCTTGGCCAATTTGCGTCCGAGTGGGTGATCTTCGGGAAATTCACACAAGAAGATGTGTGTACCAACCTTGGTATCATAGGCCTTGCAGACACCAAGTGTGTGTGCCACTTGCAAGGGAGTTCCTGTACTCAGGAAAAACTCTGCCGGTAAAGTGTGGGAGGCTGTGACATTGGGTGGAAATCCGAAGCGTTTATCCAGCCAGAAGGCCTGACCAAATTCGCCGATGATGTATTTGCCCTCATCGAGGACCGAACGGAGCTTTTCGCGCACATCACCAATTTGTGCACGGAGTTTGCTACCACTTTTCCAGTATGCATCGATGACTTCCTCAACATTCAAGGAGTAGGGCGCTTCTCCACGGAAACGATGAAAATCAAATTCTTCCTCCGGAAACAGGCCCTTATCGATGAGCTCCTTGTGGGCGCGCTTCTCGGCTGTGGTTAGAATCTTAAAGAAATTATTCCAATCCTCTTCGGGGACCTGGCAGACGTTTTTCAAAACCCGGACAGCGCGATCCAGTCGAGCGGTCAAACGATCGGCAAATGTCTCCCTGTCCAGGAGGAATTCGTAGTAATAAACCGGAAAGTGGGCAGTCTCGTCTGCGTAGGAGGGGGAAATGCCACGGCCTGTGGAACCACGTTTCTCATGACCGAGAATGTTAATCCGGTACCATTCCCATCCCAGATCCAGCAAGCGGTGCGAAATGTCGCTGACCATTGTTCGTTGGTCGATCAACAAACGT
>JAUVDD010000368.1 GCA_030595525.1 Puniceicoccales bacterium | reverse complement strand
GTAGTCCCATACCGAACCTGCTACTTCGCATTCCTCTCCGACTGGGACATTGGTTTCGTCCGGGACAAGAAACTTGTTCGAAGCTATTTCAGCACTATGACCAAGGATCTTATCCTGAAAACCGCCCAAATTGAAGTAGGTGTGGTTAGTCAGGGAAACCGGGGTGGTTTTGTCAGTGGTCGCTGAATAATTGATCTCCAGAGCATTGTCATTGCTCAGTCGATACACAACCGTTACCTCCAAATTACCCGGATAACCTTCATCACCATCCGGGCTGAATAAAGTCAGCTTTAGAGAATCTTCACCAACAGCCTCGGCATTCCAGACACATTTGTCGAATCCCTTGATACCTCCGTGGATGTGATTTGTACCATCGTTGGTGGCTACCTGGACAACTGAATCGCCCAGGTCGAACTTACCGTCCTTCACTCGTGCCGCATAGCGTCCAACAAGACATCCGAAGTAAGGTGAGTTCGCCTTGTAGGCATCGGCAAAATAGCCTTCCAGTGTGTCAAAGCCACAGACAATATCAGCTTTGCCACCTTGGCTGTCGGGAACCACAATGGAAGTGACGATGCCACCGTAATTCGTGATTTTAGCCACCACACCGTTGGTATTTTCCAAGGTGTAAAGATCGACGTTCTTGCCATCGACTGATCCAAAAGGAGTTTTTGTTACAGACATGATTTGTTTCCTTTATGCTGAGAGGTAATTACCGGAAGCAATAATAACAATACCGATCACCATACAGGCTAAACCAGTGTATAGCTTGTTTTTGGCATTGCTGGATGCTTCGCTCCATTCGCCTACGACAATGCCGCTGACAATTGCAGTACCGACACAAGTGGCATTAAAGATGGCATAACCAACCGTGTTGCCGGTGTCTCCCAATTTGGAAGCCGCGAATGCAAACGTAGCCGATGCGGCATAATGGAAGAATGCCATGATGAAAATCAGGACAAGATTTGGTACGAAGCGACCGCTCTTGAAAGCACCCCACACCTTTTTCTTGGTCAGTTGCCAGATGAAATAAAAGGACATGACAATGCCACCACTAATGAAAATCGGGAACATGACAGCAACGGCAGTTTTCCATTGTGCCAGACCAAGTTCAGTAACGGCACCACCCAGAGGGCCTGCTCCCTTGGCGTTGGCATAGGAGAAACCGGTAGCCAGCAGACCACCAACGACAGCGATGATGATACCTGTCAGCATGGAACCTTTAGTTTCGTCGATTTCCTTGCCTGCAGCCTTTTCATCTGCCTCTCGAGCCAATCCTGCCTTACCGTTCATGACGACACCGACCAGAACCACGAGGAGACCAAGCATGATTACAATGAAGGCTTTTGTTGGCGGCAGTCCGTTAACGAAGAACGGGATTACTGATCCGACAAGGATAACTGTTCCGATGAACAGGGAGAAACCAAGGGACAGACCAATATGGTTGATCGCCTTACCCCACATCATGACACCGGTTCCCCAAAGGAAACTGGCGATGGCCATTTTCCAGATGATGCTGGAATCGACCATGCCGAAAACCTGCAGACCGCCCAGCAGAACATAGGTGGCAATGATTGGAACGACAAACATGGTCAGGATGAAAAACATTCCCCAGGTGTTTTCGTATTTAAAGTCTTTGGTATACTTTTCCGGCAGTGCATAAAGCCCTAGCATTACACCTGCCAGTAAAGCGAATAATACGCCCTCGATCATCATAATATATTCCTCGGTTTAGTGATTATTGTTATGGAGTAAGAAAAATTCATGAGCACCTGATCAGGCTCTTCATGGCCTGTGGATTACCGCTCAGCGCCGCGAAGGCATTTTGAATGTCTGGAAGTTCCTGGATATCGGTGATCATCGTCTCACAATCGATGGCTCCGGCGGCGATCATTTCGATGGCTTTTTCAAAGTCCTGTGGTTCGTAAACACGCACACCAAGCATTTCGATTTCCCTCCAAAAGAACTTGAAGAGGTCTACCTGTGGTTTGGTTGCATGAATCGCGACCATCACGATACGAGCCCTGGTCGCACAGGCTTCCGTCATGGTATCGACTCCCGGCTGACTTCCCGACACTTCGAACACAACATCGGCTCCCTTGTTTCCAGTTGCCTTATAGATTTCCTCGGCAACATTCACCTTGAGAGGGTTCAGCGTGCTGAATCCCATCTTTTCGGCCGTGGCCAGCCGATGTTCACTGACTTCGGAAATGACAACATTTCCACCTTGCTTACGTGCCACCATGGCAACCAGCATTCCGATTGGACCTCCTCCGATGACCAGGACATCTTCTCCGGGTTGGAGGCGACTGCGAGTGACATCATGACAGGCAACCGCCAATGGCTCAATCAATGCTGCATGTTGAAGTGAAATCCCCACCGGGAGCTTGTGTACCGTGTAGGCGGGTATGGTCCAGTTTTCCTGAAAGGCCCCATCCGAGTCCAATCCGAGGAATTTCAAATTCTGGCATATATGTGAATGACCCCGTTCGCAGGCTGGGCATTTTCCACAAGGCGCGAGTGGTCGAATCACTACAGGATCACCGATTTCAAGGTTTTCGACTCCTTCGCCAATCGATTCAATTGTACCGGACATCTCATGCCCGATAACCCGATTGTTTCCGACTCGGGCATCCATGTGCCCAAGATAGACGTGAAGATCCGTTCCACAAATTCCGCAATAGGCGATTTTTACTCTAACCTCGCCGGATCCTGGTGTGACGGGATCTACTTCCCTGAGGGAAAATTCCTTATTTCCAATATAGTATGCTGCTTTCATTTTTTAGAAAAATTCACCTAATTCAATTTGTATTGTGATAACTTGTCCCAGTTGAAAATGACGCCTGTACCAG
>JAUVDD010000329.1 GCA_030595525.1 Puniceicoccales bacterium | reverse complement strand
TGGTGCTCGGTAGATTGGGGAAGGTAGGGACGTTTCGATGAAACGTCCGACACGGCGCTTTCATCGAAAGCGCCCTACCGGCGTCGTAATGAGGGTAGGGACATTTCGATGAAATGTCCGCCGTCGCCAAGGACGCGGCGCTTTCGTCGAAAGCGCCCTACCATTAAAGCGCCCTATCGCCATTTCTTTTATTGACCAAAGGCGAGGCAGCTTTCATCAATTTTCGCTTATGTCTGAATCAAAACCCGAACGAACCCTTCCTACCCTGGAAGCAATAGTGACCCTTTGTAAGCGCCGTGGATTCATATTCCAATCCAGTGAGATCTATGGTGGTTATGCGGGATTTTTTGATTACGGACCATTGGGTGCGGAATTAAAGAGGAATGTGAAGGATGCCTGGTGGCGTGCTATGGTGCACGAGCGGGACGAGATCGTTGGTCTGGATTCCTCAATCATAATGCATCCTGAAATCTGGAAAGCCAGCGGTCACGTGGAAGGATTCAATGATCCGATGGTGGATTGCAAGGAATCCAAGAAACGCTACCGGGCAGACCAGTTGTTCTTTGCTCCGGTAAAAGTCGATGGTGAAACAATTGGATATGTTTCCGTTGAGGAATCTGGCACCATGCAGGCGGAAGCTGACGGGAAAGCTGCTGACATGAAGCGCAAACAGGCAGTGCAGGGGACATTGGAGCCGGTTTTCCTTAAAGACTATACGGAAGCAGATCCTTCCGAATATGATCTTGTTCCCAGCCCGGCCACGGGAAAGCCGGGAAGCCTGACTCCTCCCCGTCAATTCAATCTGATGTTCGAGACAAAGGTTGGGTCACTGGCGGATGCTGCTGCTACCTCATACTTGCGACCGGAAACTGCCCAGGGGATCTTCCAGAATTTCAAGAACGTGGTAGATACCGGACGGGTGAAGATTCCGTTCGGCATCGCTCAGATCGGTAAAGCCTTTCGTAACGAAATCACACCAAGGAATTTCATCTTCCGTTCACGCGAGTTCGAACAGATGGAAATTGAGTACTTCATCGATCCTGATGAAGAAACATGGCCTCGCGTCTATCGTGAATGGATCGACTGCTGCAAGCAGTGGTTGGTGAGTATCGGTATACCTGCTGACATGGTGAGCGAGGATGTTCATCCGGCCGAAAAGCTATCCCATTATTCGAAGGGAACCACGGACCTGGTCTTTACTTTCCCGTTTGGTACTCAGGAGCTCTGGGGAATCGCCTGTCGTGGGAATTTCGACCTGACCCAGCATCAGAAACACAGCACCAAGGGAATGGAGCTGTTTGATGAGGCCAGGAAGGAAAAGTATATTCCACACGTGGTTGAACCATCACTTGGGGTGGACCGGACGATCCTAGCTGTTCTGACGGCTGCTTACTGCGAGGACGAAGTGCCCAATGATAAGGGAAAACCGGAAAAAAGGACTTTGTTGAAGTTTGCTCCAACCATAGCCCCTTTCAAGGCAGCGGTATTTCCGCTCCTAAAGAACAAGCCTGAGCTGGTTGAAAAGGCCCGCGGGTTGTACAAGCAGTTGCAGCGGCGCTGGAATGTATCCTGGGATGTTTCAGGAGCCATCGGACGTCGATATCGCCGTCAGGACGAGATTGGTACCCCGTATTGTATCACCATTGATTTTGATACAATCGAGAAGGACGATACCGTAACCATCCGCGATCGCGACACGACTGAACAGATACGCCTGCCGATTTCCGAGGTGGAGGCCTGGTTGGCCGAAAAGATCTACGCCTGACACTTGCCATCATTGAAGGGGCGTCTAGGCTGAGCACCATGAAATTCGCTAAATGGTTGATCATCGCAGTTGCTGCGATTCTCGGAATCTTTGTCGCAATCACGTTTTTCCTGCCGAAAGATTATTACGTGGAGCGATCTATTGAGATCGAAGCACCCGCTCTTTTGATCTATGCGAACGTGGCTGACCTGGAAGCGTGGCAGACTTGGAATCCATGGAACGAAATGGATCCGGACATTGAGATCACTTTCGGTGAGAAGACCGTAGGAACTGGAGCATCGTACACTTGGGTTAGTGAGAAAATGGGTGGTGGTGAGATGCTAATCGTCCTATCCAAGGCACCGCAAGTAGTTCGATACAAGCTCACTTTCGAAGGGTATGAAGAGACTCCTGGATACAGTGATATGCTCCTGGAGGCGGAATCAGCAACAGGACCAACGACAGTCACCTGGACTTTTGAAGGAGATACCGGGGACAAGTTTTTCTCATCGTGGATGTCGCTCTTCATGGACAGGCTTTTAGGCCCGAGTTACGAAGACGGACTGGCTAAGCTTAAGGAGAAGTGTGAAAAGCAAATTCAGGTAGTTCCTGGAATGCCACTTCCCTAAGTTAAGTCCTCCAATCCAGCATGGTGAGTCGTGGACTTCGCCGTCCCCGCCATGAATGCCAGTGGTAACGTACCACGACATCTATACGAGCACCCGCTTCGGGCATTTGTGAACCCATGCCCCATGCTACGCCGTCCAGTGGATAGGCACAACCCGGACGAATAAGCTGGAATTTGAAGTGTTCCTTGCCCAACGGATTGACGTTTTGAAGGGAGACGTTTTTTAAGGAAAAAAGTGGTTCGGGATTTCCCTGGCCGTAAGGTTCCAGGCACTCGAGATCGCCGAGCAGTTTTTCGTTCATATCGCCAATATCTATCTCAGCATCAATCTTAATGGATTGTTCGGGTAGGCCCGTTGGAAATAGCTGGTTAAGTGATTCCTTGAAAGAATCCCGGAGGGATTCGACCATGCTTTCTTCAATGGTCAGGCCAACAGCCATGGGATGGCCTCCCCATTGAACAATCTGATCAGAACACCTTTTAAGGACTTCTACCAGATCAACACCTTCAATGCTTCTTCCTGAGCCCTTTAACTGGTCATCTGAATCCGCACCGAGCACGAGGGTGGGGCGATGAAACTTCCGGGCGATACGGCTGGCAACAATACCTACAACTCCGGCATGCCACTCAGGATCGTGCAGGATGAAACCCATATCGCCGATGTACAAAGATTCTACCTGTGC
>JAUVDD010000176.1 GCA_030595525.1 Puniceicoccales bacterium | reverse complement strand
TGACTGCTGTTTCGGGTAGCGGAATCTTTGAAATCAAAGATGGAAAAGTTATCTTATATAATGATCTTTCAGCTATTGAAGATCGAACATTCAGTTGTGGAATTCAATTGGAGACAAATTCGTTAATAGTTGGAACTATTGGATCAGGAGTATTTTCTATCAAAAATGTTGACGGCGAGACTGTGATCAATCAATGGAATGAAACACTTAGAAATGATACAGTTTTGGCTCTGGCGAAAGGACCCAGGGGTGAGATATGGTCGTTAAACCTAAGTGGGATACGACTTACTTTTCCTGAATTGAGTGCTAACATTATCGATAGTAATGTACTCCGAGATGCCGGAAAAATAACAGACACTAATTTACTAAATGGAGAGCTTGTTATCTCAACCAGCAAAGGATGTTATAGAGCGTATGAAGATAAATTAAATAGATTTACATTTAAGAAACTATCAGAAGGTGAATCTTGGAAAATAATCACTAATGCAGATGCAATATTCTTCGATGACTATGATTCAATTTGTCGCTTCAGAAATGAATCTGTTGAGGATTTGTTTGTGTTTAATAAATCGTTTAAATCCTTCGACCTAACGGATACGGGATTACTGCATGTAAATTTCCACGATGAGTTAGTGAGTTATCGTGTAGGGGACGGGAATGAGCTGACGGAGCTGAATAGCTATAAGGGTTCCATAGCGTTTGATGAGTTGGAAACGGACAATCGAGGAGTGACGTGGGGTTGGTCAGTGGATACGCCTGTGTATGAGATTGAGGTGACGGAGCAAGATGAGGTGCACATTATTGAGCATGCGGAGGTAGCAGGTGTTCTGCTACAAGAAATAAGTAGTCGGATTACAATGACAAACGAAGGACCGGTCATTGTCACCAAGGAAGAAATCATACGCAGGAATATGGGATCCGATGAGTGGGTTGTCGGCGAATTGGGAGTGGGCATGGGAATACCACTGGCTGGGGAATTCAGATATGTTGATTCAGGACTAGAAGGTTGGTTGGTATACAAGGAGCCTTCCACTGGGAATAATCTTCTAATAAGTGTGGAGTGGCAAATGGATCAAGATCCTGAATGGCGGATACTTCCCTGGTTGAATATGCGAGAGCTTGGGAAGATTCACAAGATCAAGTATTTCGAGGAAACGGAACCAGTTTTGGCAATTATTGGAATGAATGGACTGCTGTTGGCGGATCCACATTTAAGTGATTCTATCCCTGTGCCGAGAAGACCGGTTATTTCGAACGCAAAGAACAGTTTGCCAGTGCGATCGGCAAATGAAATGGAATTTGATGAACAAGGAATGCGGCTGATTTTCAGTTCACCCGGCCAAGAACTTTACGGCCCGGTCAGGTATCAGACAAGAGTCGTTGGATTGGACGACAAATGGAGCGAGCCGGATGAGTTTACTGACAAGGAAATTGGTCAGTTGCTGGAGGGTAGCTATCGGTTCGAGGTGCGTGCTTTAGATCCGTTCGGGAGAACGAGTCAGGTTAGCGGAATTGATATAGAAATCCTTCCCCCATGGTATCGAACAATTTGGGCATATGGGATCTTCTTCTTTGGACCCCTTGCATTGTTCGGTGTATTGGGATTTGGCTACCTGAAGTATCGGGTCTATCGGATGCGGATCCGACAGGTTGAATTGGAGAGACTGGTGGAAGAAAGGACGCGTGAGCTAAAGCGGGCGAATTCCGTTAAGGATGATTTTATCGCCAATCTGAGTCATGAGATTCGCAATCCATTGAACGGTGTAATAGGACTAATTCGTCAGTTGCAGGAGGGTGTCACACCATCTGGAAGAAACGTGGTTGCCTTGCGTGGAGCAGCCAGCTACCTGCAGAGAACTGTGGAGGATGTGCTGGATGTGTCGAAACTGGAGACAGGGGATATCCCTGTGAACAGTCGGACATTTGAATTGGAGGAATTGGTCGCTGGAGTTATTCAGATTTATCGTGATGAGGCCAATGAGAAGGGATTAGCTATAGAATATGGGATAAGCATGGTTGATGATATTCAGATTGTTTCAGACGATGGTAAATTGCAGCAAATCCTGGGAAATCTGGTCAACAATGCCGTTAAATTCACGGAGACGGGAACGATTGAAGTTCAGGTAGGATTGGTTGAGTTGGAATCAGGACACGTTGTTCATTTTAATGTCAAGGACACCGGTTGTGGGATCAAGGAATCTGACCGGGAAAAAGTATTCGGAAAATTCTACCAGTCAAAATCCGACAAGTCATCTGTGAGTGGAACAGGATTGGGTCTCACATTAGTCAAAGCGTTCACCGATCTCTTGGGTGGCAGTTTGGAAATGCAATCTGAAGTTGGATTGGGAACAGAATTTAATGTGAGTATTCCAGTGGAGATTATAGCGAGTCAAGAAACTGAGGATGTTGCCGATATGGTGGATAACCTCGGTTTATCAGTCCTGATCGTAGAGGATATGGAATACAATCGGCTTTATCTGGAAGATTTCCTGGAAAAACTCGGGTGCACAGTAAGATCGGTCGAAGATGGTTTGATTGGTTTACAAACTGCCAGAGAAAATGAGTTTGATGTCATTTTATTGGACTGGGAACTGCCGGGGATGAAGGGATATGAGATTTCGAAGACATTACGCAGTATTCCAGACTTTCCCGAAGAGACTCGCATCATTGCGATGACGGCCTTCGCAACGCCGGATGTTCAGGAAAAGTGCTTTGAGGTGGGGATGAATGCATTTTTTAGCAAGCCACTGGAATTAAAAGAACTTCATAGGGAATTGGTCAGGCGGTACATTGTTGGTAGAGGAAATCTGGGTGAGATGGATTTTGATGGTGGATGGGTACACCATAAGAAGCGTTGGTTCAAAATATTCAATGAACACGTAGAGGAAGTGCGTGAGGATTTTGAAAACTCGGATGTGGAGGCAGTTGCCAAAAACGCACACAAGCTACTTGGGCATTTGAGGATGATAAAGACTGTCGAAATAGGGGATGGCATTCTGGATTTGCTGACAGCTGCCAATGCGGGTGACCTGAAGGGTGCAGAAATGGAGTGGAAGCAGGTTTTAGAAATGCTACCGTGGTTCCTTAAGGAATATGGAGTACTTTAAAGAAGCCTTATTCGTGCAGATGATAGGTATCGGTTAGGTCCATCCGCTTGAATTCCGGTTTCCAGAATCCTGTTTCACTGGCGAACTGTATAAGTTCCGTTGTGCTGTGCACGTCCAGTTTCCTAAACAAGTTGGATCGATGGGATTGAATGGAGGTAGGGCTAAGTCCGAGCAATTTACCGATTTTCTCATCGGAAAGACCCGCACCAATATGGGTTAACACTTCCTGTTCCCTGCGTGTCAGGATTTTCTGAAAGGCCATTGGATCCGATTTCAATTTCTTGATTGAAGACTTCATGGTTTCCGAAAAGTAGCGTTTCTTCTCGCCAATAACTCGAATGGCTTCCGTCAGGACCTCAACCGACGCTTCATTCTTGTCTACAAAACCAGCCAGGTACATCTGATGGAGCTGTAGTAGTGTTTTAGCATCCATCTGGTTTGAGAGGATCAATATGCGGATATTCGGAAGCTCACTCTTAATCGTCTTGGCCACGTGGATGCCCGAGAGTTTGGGAATCAAGACATCCAGAATAACAAGATCCGGTCGCGTATCGCGAATGAGCTTGAGTGCAGTCTCACCATCTATTGCCAGGCCAGCCAATTCATGGCCCAGATCATTTACCAGTAGATTAACCAGGAGCTCCCGCATCAGGGCCTGGTCCTCCACTACGACAATCTTCATGTGAAGAAACCTATTCGATTCCTATGGAATGTAAATATGAAATAGGGACGATTCGAATATCACTTGACGACAAGATGTATATGGCTAACATATACAATATGTTTTCTAAAATGACTGGATTTGACTGGGATAAAGCAAATCTGCTGAAGAATTGGGAGAAGCACACGGTTAGTCATTTGGAAGCAGAACAAGTATTTTTTAATGAACCACTTATAGTATTTGAGGACTTGAAACATTCCCTAGAGGAATCGAGATGGTATGTCTTGGGACGAACAGATGAATCCCGGAAATTGATGATCGTTATCACGATAAGGGGAGATAAGATCAGAGTAATCTCGGCCCGAGACATGAGTCGCGAAGAAAGGAAAATATATGAAAAAGAAATTTAAGAAAGTACCGAGTTTTAAGAATGAAAGCGAAGAGAGGGAGTTTTGGGCAAATCATGACTCCTCAGATTACATTGATTGGAGCAAAGCTGATAAGGCTGCTTTTCCATCATTGAAGCCAAGTTTAAAATCTATTTCGATAAGGTTGCCTGAGAGCATGCTAGAGCAGCTCAAGGTGATTGCGAACAAGAAGGATGTTCCATACCAATCATTGGTGAAATTCTATTTATCTGAGAAGATACATGAAGAATTAGAAGTGGGGGTCTAACCGGGCGCTGGAGGTTACGCCACCCGCTGACGGTTCTTCCAAAATGCTGACTCAAATTGAGATGAAGGTCTT
>JAUVDD010000071.1 GCA_030595525.1 Puniceicoccales bacterium | reverse complement strand
GCCACCCTTGCGGCCCGTTAACCTACGGAATCTGGTCACTGCGTCGGACACCAGATGAGACTCAGAGATGGTGCTAAAGTGATCAAGCCTGAACGCGTTTTTCTCCGCTTCTATAGATGATGGCAACGATGCTGATCGTGGAGAGCGAGCTAAGCGGCATCAGAATTGCCGCCAGCAAAGGATGCATATTTCCCGCCAGTGCCAACGCGACAACAATCAGGTTGTATGCGACAGCAAATCCGAACGCCGAACGAATCGCCCTTTGGCGGAGTTTCTGGATGGAAAACAACTTCAGCAGGCCGGACAGGCTTCTCCCCGTAAAATAGAAATCTGCCTTGTCCTGGAGTAATCCGTGGGGTGTCGCAGGCGTGCCGCGGACGGTTGCTTTCGAAAATGCCAGGGAGTCATTTGCTCCGTCTCCGATGTATAGAGTTTTCACAGCGCCGAGGCCTTCAACAAATGCTGCCTTTTCCTCCGGTGATTGTTCCCCTATGGCTGCCTGTTCAGGCAATCCGAGATTCCGTGCCATGGTGGCGACTTTTCCGGAATCATCTCCTGAGAGGATTGTTACAGGGAATTGCTCCCGCAAGGATTTAACTGATGCGATCGCATCCTCCCTTAATGCTTCCTTCAAGAAAAAGCCTGCCAGTAAGTTTCCTTCCTTCCGGAATTCACAATGAAATTTCCCTTTTTCAGATTCTTTGTCTTTAGCCATCCAGCGAGGTCTGCCGAGGGACCATCGTGTGTCTTCCGTAGGCGACTCTGCTACCAGACCCATTCCGATTTCTTCATGAATTTGCAGGTCATCCGGTAGCCCTTGTTCATTATCCGGATAACTTATGACAGCTTCCCTCATGGCACGGCTGACCGGGTGCAGGGAAGACTTAACCATCTCCCTCAGGACATTGAAGGACACTCCATCCAAATCACTCAACTCTTCTGGATTGGTCAATTCGGGAGCCTCCAGTGTAAGTGTACCTGTTTTATCAAAGATGACCTGCTGGATCTTCCCAACCTGGCCAAAAAGGATGGGTGAACGGACAAAAATCCCGAATTTCCTCAAATGAAGAATGGCCCATTCCTGGGCCAGCGGATAAGCGACTCCCAGTGCACAGGGACAGGATACAATCAGTACAGACAGAACCACCTGCATTGCCGCGAGAGGCTGGTTTAAGACAAATGTCCAAGTGAGTCCACCAGCTATGGCCACACCGAGAACTACCAGCAAATATATCTTAAGGATCTTCTCTAAAAACGGATTACGCTGTTCTTCCGGGTGCGCATCCAGCAAGCGGGACAACAATGCATCTTTCCATGATTGCCGGGCTTTCAGAAGAATCGGTTCAATCCCGATATTCTGTGCACCCGATGGTACATACTGTCCGTTTGTATAGGTTCGCATCGCGGATTCACCATTGATCCATTCCAGCGAAACTGCCGCCTTGTTCGTTTCCAGTTCAGCAAGCACGGGTACAACTTCACCTGGAAGGATGCGGAACCTCTGGTTTGGAAGGAGAGCATCCAGCGGCTCATTGCTTTCGGTCTGTAAGTCATCCGCAACCAGATGCACTTCCCGGGGTGCCTTATTCCGACTCAGCAGTTGGTGCCGGTTCCGTTCGAGAGCCCGCTCCTGAACCCAGCGCCCCACCAGCATCAGAAAAATGAAAATTGCCACGAAATCAAAGTACAGGAAACGCGTATCCTTGATAATCCATCCCAGCAGTGATCCCGTCCATGCGACTATGATTCCGATGGCGATTGGAAAATCGATATGGATGACCCCGTGAAGAATCCCCTGGACTCCACGTTTGATGAAATAGCTTCCTCCAGCCAGCAGCGCCAGTGTGGCGAACAGGAGACTGAGCAATTCAAAAACCGGTGCCAGTGAGAACTCCGGATCCATGCCCAGATATCTTGGCAAAGTGAAGAGCATCGCATTCAGGGCGAATGCACCGCTCAAACCGATTTTCCCGACCAGTCTCCTGCTTTCCTCCTGAGGTCGTTCACCGGGGGGACCAAAGACGTAACCGAACTGCTGAACCTCGTTGGCAAAGTCCACGACATTAAAGATACCCTGTCTCCACTGAATCCGGACCTGACCATACTGCGTGTTGATCTCGATGCGTACCGCACCTGGGTGGTCACGGAAAATCTTCTCAATTAACCACACGCATCCGACGCAGGAAATTCCCTCCAGATCCAATACCATCTCAGAGATGCCTGATGCATTTGCTTCACAGCTGGCGGCTCGTTTCTCCAACCAGTCGTAATCCCTTGGTTGGAGAGAGGATGCTTGAACCGGATTAATGCGCTGATCCCGCAGATCATAATAATGATCAAGACCGGCCTGGTGGATCAACTGATAGACGTATTCGCATCCGTTGCAGCAGTATTCGGAATCTTTTCTAGCAGCGGCAGAGTAGGGAGTCCCACAGTGAATACAGGTTTTGTAGGTTTCTTTACTCACGACCAGCTACCGCAAAAAAGCCCGCCTTGACCGGTTTCGAAATAATACAAACGCAGGGCCAGAACGATTGCTACAATTAAGGCTAGTACACGTTGTATCCGGGAAATAGTTACAGGAGAAATGATCCCTTGCCACCGGGAAAAGGCGGATTGAACAATCCATAACAAGGGGAGGGTTCCAAGGCCGAACAGTAAAAGAAATTCTGCTCCGCGAACTGGAGATTGCGTCATTAGGGCCAGCCCGAAAACGGCATATAAAGGACCGCAGGGAAGAAGCGGAGTCAGGATACCCACCATGAATCCGGCGGCTGGCCTCGGCAGGGCCTGTGCCTTGGATTGGAGTCGACGCAGCAAAGGATTCAGGAAATCCGGTTTTGGCAGGTATTTATCGATCCGCAAGGCCACCACCAGGAAGAAAAGCACAAGGATCCAGGGTAGAAAACGGGACAGGGAGTGCTGATAGATATCCAGCCATCCCAGTGCCATCATTCCTAATCCTCCGGCAATGGCTCCTATGACCGAGTAGGACAACAGTCTCCCCAGTTGATACAGGCTGGTAACCGTACTGAAACTGGTATTGCTTCCGGGACTTGGAGCCAGATAGCAGGCCAATGGTCCACACATGCCGGCACAATGCAGGCTTGTGACCAATCCTGCCAGGAAGGCCGGTAAGGGACCGTTGATGTTAGACACATCCAGCATTTTTAAATCTGTTTGTTGTTTGGCTTGGCGCGCATCCCCATTGAGATACCGATCAATATTGCTAACATAATAACCAGAATCCAGACAGCAGGCCAGATTGCCAGAGCGATGGATTGGCCCTCCGGAAGGCTCTTGTAATAGGCGCCGAACATGGCCAATGGCAGGACAACGCTGGCTAGTATCCCCAGTAGCATGATCTTATTCATGCCTTTGATCATACGGTCTCGGCCATCCTGATTGAGCCCGGTGACCAGAACACGTACAATGAAGTAGCTGAAAGCGAAAGCCAGGCCACCTTGGAAGAAAAAGAGAAATATCAAATGAGCGGACATGGATAAAATCCTGGTTCAGGGTGTTTCGATCTCAATGATCTCGGGTTGATTTTTCGTGGCAATGACAATCAACGTGGTCCATGCGGTAATGAGAACAATAAAAGCTACCAGCACCCAAATCCAAAGACTGCGTGCTCCCTTTTTGCTCTCTTGCTGAGGGGTTGATTCCACGATATTACGGAGTATTCTTTTTTAACAATCTTGGATCAGGTCCGAGAAATTCCACTTCCTGAAGAATTTGAACATGCCCCGGTTCTGCGATCACCAGGATCTCCAGTGGAAAAGCACCTGTGAAAGAATCCCTTGCGACCTGAACAACATAGGTAGAATTCCGCTCTTCCATGGCTTGTAGTATGGTCCCGTCAGGGGTGCCTGATGTTTCGATAATTGCGGATTGCCCATTGGCTTGTGCGAAAATACTGAATGACAGCTCCTTGGAATCCTTATTTATCAGACGAATCTGAAACTGATTCCGGATATGTGAATCCGTCACATAAAACGGTACCCCCGGCATCCGGGTGACCATGGCAACTGCGGGTTTTACTGAATTAAATGCAAATCCAGCAACTGTTATGCCCAGCAGCATCAGTGCTGAATAGAGAATGGTCCGGGGTCTCAGGAAACGAGTCTTCAACCCTTCCAGATTACGATCGGAAGCATAACGGACCAACCCTCGCGGGCGATTGACCTTGTCCATTATCTCATCGCAGGCATCCACACAAGCGGCACAACCAATACATTCCAGTTGGAGACCATTACGGATATCGATACCTGTTGGGCAAACCTGAATACAGCGTCGACAATCGATACAGTCACCCGCCTTTTCCTCTTTAACATGTCCAGGCGGATTACCGCGCTCATAATCATACGCAACATTGAGTGTATCATCATCAATAAGGGCCGACTGGAACCTGCCATATGGACAAATAACGATACACAACTGTTCCCTGAACCAGGTGAAGTTCAGGAAGATGATCATCGTGAAGGCGGCGACAAAAAGAAAGGTCTTCCAATGCTCCTTTGGGGAGTTGTGCAACCATTCCCAGAGCTGCGGAATGGAGATAAAATAAGAAAGGAATATGTGAGCAATGATTGCCGAGAGAAAAAAGTAGATGACAAGTTTCAGTCCGCGTTTGAAGACCTTGGAACCAGAAATGGGAGCGTTATCGAGCTTTTTCCTGGCAGCGGCATCACCTTCAATCCAGCGCTCAAATCGTCGGAATAAGTGCTCCAGGAATATTGTCTGGGGACAGGCCCATCCACACCAGACCCGTCCAAGAAATGTAGTTATATAAAATAACGTGAAAGCTACTCCCGAGACGAGAAAGAACAGAAGCCACATGTCCTGGGCAGCCAGAGTGATGCCGAAGATATGGAATCGTCGCTCCATGACATCCAAAAAGACTGCAGGATAACCATTGATAGGGATCCACGGCAACAGGACGTAAATTCCTATTAGAAAAAGAGCCGATACCTTGCGCCAGAGGGTGAAACTCCCTTTTACATCGGACGGGTGAATAACGAATCGCGAACCGTCGTCATTGATGGAGGTTACGGAATCGAGAGTCGGTTTTTTCTGAGGATTTCGCAAGGGAGGGTTCCACGCGTTTTAAGAGAATTCAATTTACAAGCCGATGGGCTCATTCTCGGAAGTGGCGGCTGCCATTTCCTGTTGCGAATGGTGGCTCAGTAGAAATGCCACTACTTGGCTAACCTTTTGAGGGCCCAGTTCGCTAACCCATGCTTGCATGCCTGATTTTTTATCAGGTGAACCATTTGTTACAACTGTATAAACGCTCATCGGGTGGTTTCCCCACTTCCATTCAGCGTCGACCAGGTTGACACCTGCCAGGCCGGCTCCTGCCTTTAAATCAGGACCGTGACAGGCTACGCACTTTTCCTTAAAAATGGCTTCACCTGAGCTTACGAAACCAGGATTGCGGCTCATCTGCCATAAGACTGCGTCGCTCAGCTCACCGAGAGCTTCCAGTCGCGCTTTTTCTACCGCCGCCAATTGTGCCCCAATCAGCTCCTGATCAGTCTTCATGACTTCTGCATTGTAGAATGAGAACCAGTATATGACGGATATGATGACAGCGCCATAAAAGGTCCATAACCACCAATTGGGCAGTTGATTGTCGTATTCCTGAATGCCGTCGTAAACGTGAGGCCGTAATTTGTCTTCGTACTTATTTTTGGTGGGTTCGCTCATCGCTGGATAATACGGTAGGATGTTCAGGTTCTAGCGGGAGTTCTGACATATGTTTGTTCGAGTCCTTGGACATTCGAAATGCCCGCCAACAGAAATATAAAAAAGTGAGAAAACAGAGCAGGAAGGCCACAATTGTAATTATGGTCTGCCAATCCTCGAACTGTACGCGTTTTAGCATGTGGATTTATTCCAGAATCTTATTAATTGCCGGTAGCAACACCAGTTTTCGCTGAAGGTTCTTCAAAGGCCCCGAGTTTTTGCAGATAAGCAATTAGTGCGACGATCTGTTTGTCCTTTTCAGTCGCACGATAGTTGCTTTCCAGGTCCTTCACGATTTCTTCCGCCTGCTTTTCCACTTCTGCCAGGATTTCCTCATCTGACCAATCGGGATAAGGCACACCGAGAATCCGCATCGCGGATATTTTTCCGGGGATGGCTTGGAAATCGACCGGTTTTTTCAACAACCACGGATAGGGCGGCATATTCGAACCCGGGGAAATATTGGTAGGCTTCTCCATGTGGTCATAATGCCAAATATTTGGACGCTTGCCACCTTCCCGAGCCAAATCCGGTCCTGTGCGCTTGGATCCCCACTGGAACGGGTGGTTGTAAATGGATTCCCCAAGCCGTGAGTAATCACCGTACCTCAGGACATCAGGCAGCATCATGCGGATCTGCTGACTGTGACAATTGTAGCAGCCTTCAGCGACATAGATATCACGACCTGCAAGCTCAAGCGGCGTATAGGGAACCTGTATACGGTCCTCAATATTGTCTGCGGTTTGCACAACCAGGGTTGGGATAATCTGGATCATTCCACCGATTGCCACGGATACGAAAACCAGAATCGAGAAAGGTGCCCAATTCCCGAGCAAACGTTCATACCAATCACTCCATTTTGCACTGGTTGATTGAAAGTGGACGATAGCGATCAGGGTGAATAAAATAGTCAGGCTGATACCGAGCAGCATTAGCAGACCATCAGCGAAGAACCACATGCTCATTCCGAGGATTACGAAGAAGGAATAGAACATCGGGAAATTAAAGAAAGTGCCCTTAATGGAGATCGATCCCTCCAGTTCCTTTGTTTCTTCAATTTCCTCAACCTCCACAGTGATCGTACCATTGACGACTTCCTTGCCGGAAATTGTCCTGAAAAAGTTGTACATCAGCATGATCCAGCCGATGAGATAGAGGGAGCCACCGAATGCACGGGTCAGCATCAATGGCCGAATGGAATTCAGTGTTTCCAGGAAATTCGGGTATGCCAGGACAGTGCCATTCTCGACGGTACCATTGAGCATCAATCCCTGTGTGATACCACTTGCCCACATCGACGCCACGTAGAGGAGAATTCCTACAAACCCCAACCAGAAATGCATATTGGCAAGTGATTCCGAATACAACTTGGTCTTCCAGAGTCTGGGAGCCAGATAATAGAACATTCCGGCCGCCATGAAGCCATTCCAACCAAGCGTTCCTGCGTGCACATGCCCGATGGTCCAGTCGGTGTAGTGGCTGAGGGCGTTGACTGACCGGATTGCGAGGAGCGGGCCTTCAAATGTGGCCATGCCGTAAAAAGTCACACCTGCGGCGAAGAATTTCAGTACCGGATCACGCCTCATTTGGCTCCATGCACCACGCAGAGTGAGGAGACCATTCAACATCCCCCCCCAACTCGGTGCCCAAAGCATCAGGGAGAAGAGCATTCCCAGGGTCTGGAGCCAATGGGGAAGGGAAGTGTTGAGCAAGTGGTGAGGACCCGCCCAGATATAAATAAATACGAGCGACCAAAAGTGGACTACGCTCAACCGGTAACTGTAGACCGGACGATTGGCGGCCTTCGGGAGGTAGTAATACATGATCCCGAGAATTGGAGTGGTCAGGAAGAACGCCACGGCATTGTGGCCGTACCACCATTGGACAAGCGCATCCTTCACTCCTCCAAAAATCGGATAGCTGTGAAGCAAACCGGTCGGCAAGGCCAAATTGTTGACCACATAGAGCATGGTCACTGTGACGATTGTGGCGATATAGAACCAGATCGC
>JAUVDD010000173.1 GCA_030595525.1 Puniceicoccales bacterium | reverse complement strand
CACAGATCCAGCTTTACTTCCTGTTCCTGAGAATTTCCATGTAAAAGTTTTTGATGTTCATTTTGGAAAAGACCAGTCGTGAAAGTTTGCTTAACCCAAGCGGGTCAACCGCCTGAGGGGAAGATGATTGAGGGATCGTTTCTAATCCCCCAAGGAGAAGTCAGCCTAATTATAGAGAATTCTGGGTGGTCGCCTATCCCACTTTTGTGTGAATTGCATTCCTTTCCTTCGATAGAAGGAATTCGTTATCAGGCGACTGTGCTCTATCCCCCAAAGATGGGATATTAAAATTCGAGGTTTGTGCTAGGATTGAAATTAGCAAAAGCATAGTCCCCTCTTCAATTTGCCTTCACGAATTCCTACTCCAGTTGCCATCCATGCCTGTGCAGGTGTACTCGTTAATAACAATTTAATGAATCAGGATACTTCAGTTTTCTCGACTGGTGGAAAATCATCTGGTATTCAATGGACTATTTCATCGTGGACAGGTTTGATTTATCACACTGAGCAGGATGAATTCTTGACTAGAGAAAGTGAATCAACCTTGGTTCGATAGCAGTCTAAGATTATTTATTTATGAAAATCCCAAAACCATCAAATAAGCGATCAAGTTTATTGATTTCGCTTGTCTTGATGGGCCTGGCAGGATCCCTCCACGCTGACAATATCCCTCTCGTCGATGACTATTACAGCATCCAGGGATGGATGGTTGACGATGGATTGCCGAAAAATACGATTACCTCAATCACGCAAACACCAGACGGTTTCATCTGGTTGGGGACTCCTTTCAGCTTGATCCGATTCGATGGAGTTGAATTCAGGGAATATGGGCTGGAACCAGGCAATCAAATTGATATAGTACGCACTATTACCAGCAATGATTCAGGAGAATTATACTTGGCACCCAGGAATCAGGCGTTGACAAAATTCACAAAGGGCAACTTCAAGCCTCTTATAAAGGCTGAGGACTCCCAATTTAATTTTCACTGTGTAACCACCGGTCCTGATAACACAGTCTGGGCAATTGATGTTGAGGGTGTAATCTACAAAGTGGTCGATGAAGAATTGCTTAGGGTGGTTGTCATTGAAGAAGACTTCAAGCACGATGTTTTGTTCGACCTGGACGTTGCGCAGGATGGAACGATTTGGTTTAGCCGTGGTGAGTTCTATGGATATTACAGGCCTGGACAGCAACCAAAGGTATGGAGACTGAACAATGAATTCATTAGGCTTTCCCTGTCGAAGGATGGGACAGTATGGATGTTGACAAAAAATGAGCTCCGTCAACTCATAAGTGACGAATCAGGGGAAAGTGAACGCGTTGTCACTTTACCGGTGACGGCTACTTGGAGTAAGTATATGGAGGTAGACTCGCGCAACCGGATCTGGATGGCTGTCAGAGGTGAAGGATTGTTCTTGTGGGAAAATGATAAGCTCAAGCAATTTGAAAATATTCCCAATAGATTCTGGTCCCTCTTCGAAGATAAGGATGGAAGTATTTGGATTGGCCTGGAAGGCAGTGGTTTATACCAGATCCGCGATAAATTATTTCAAATTATCGACCCTTCCGGCAAACCTTCTGATTCGCACACAAGTTCTGTTCATAAAAATCTCTTTGCGGATTCTTCAAACAGAATTTTCCAGATCACAGACGACAACTTTTTTGAACCCCTCAAAGAGATATCCAATTATGATGTATTAATAACTGCGTGGGAAGAGACCGATAACAGTTTTTGGGCCGGAAGCAGCCAAGGCAGGGTTTATCACTTCCATGAAGGACGGGTTCAAGAATACCAGATCGACTCAAGCAGCCAACAGATTCGTTTGCTGTTTATGGACTCAAAAAAAAATCTATGGGCAGGTGGATTTGATTGGGGACTCAGCAAACTGCCCTACCCTTATGAATCAATTGAGCGAGTCCTGTCTGATAATCGCCAGAATTTCAATGTTCTGGTCGAGCTTCCCACAGGGCAGATCATTGCAGGTTCGAGAAGTGGAAACGTATTTTGTTTTGATGAGGAGAAAGTTTGGGAATTCAGTCGGGAATCCGGATTGAAAGGTTCCAGCATTCTCTCCCTGCTGTATACATCAACAGGGCATTTGCTGGCAGGCACCGCCGGACATGGGTTAGCTGTTTTGGATGATGACAAGTTCCATCACATCAGCACAGAACAGGGATTGTATGACCCGGTTGTTTCACAAATGGTAGAAGATGATTTTGGATTCCTGTGGATAGGATCCACCCGTGGAATATTCCGGATTGATTTGTCAAATGTGGAAGCATGGTTGAATGACCCGACAAAAACCGTGACTTCCATTGTTTATGGGAAAACGCATGGATTATCAAACATAGAAGTCATATCCGACTATAAACCGGGAGCGAGCCGGGCATCCAATGGCATCATTGAGTTCGCAACGAACAAGGGTGTCGTAAGGGTGGATCCTGAAGATATTGCATTCACCAACAGTAAACCCAATGCCGTCATCGATTCAGTACAAATTGATGATTTGAAATTACCAGGAAATAAACCGATAAGGATTCGTTCCGGCTTTCATAGGCTATCCATTAATTATACCGCACCCAGCTTTATTTCCCCTGAATCAATTCTATTCCGCTGCTCGATGGAGGGATTTGATAACGACTGGGTTAACATGGGCAAGGAGCGATCCATCCGCTACCCTCGGCTGCCACCCGGGGATTACAGCTTCAAGATCTCTGCAAGCGACCAGAATGGAAAATGGTCCGGCAATTACGCCACCATTGCCTTATTCGTTGTTCCACGCTGGTGGGAAACCATACTGGCACGTGCCACATTCTTGATCCTGTTCACAGGGGCTATCGGATTTATCGTAAGGATGATCCTGGTTCGACGAATGCGGATGATCATCGAACGGACCCGACAGGAAATGATGCTTGAGCGAGAACGTACACGGATTTCAAGGGACCTACATGATAACCTTGGCGCACGTTTAACAGAAATTGCCTTCATGGCAGACCTCGCTCCAAAGAATACCGAAAATCAATCAACTGATAAAAGTACATGTAGCTCGATAGCAAAGAGGGCACGAAAGGCGGTTATATCACTGGATGAAACGGTCTGGATGGTCGACCCGGGGAAAGACGTTCTTGAGCAGTTTGTTCCCTATGTTGTTCAATATTCGACTGAATTCTGTGAGTGCTCAGATTTAGCTTGCCGCCTCAATATTCCAAATTCGCTGCCATCGGTAAAATTGGAGGGTCGAACCCGACATCATCTATTTCTGGCATTCAAAGAGGCTCTCAACAATGTTGTTCGGCATGCAGATGCGACCTTGGTCAAAATCGGGATCTCATGTGAGTCGAATAAGCTTAAAATTTCATTATCCGATAATGGGAAAGGATTGAATCTGGAGGAGGCTGAATCCGGCCAGCGTCATGGTATTGGCAACATGAGGGATAGAATGGGGCGCATTGGAGGGGAATTTGACATCCTCAGCAATCCTGAAAATGGAACCATCATTACATTCACGTTAACCTTTAATAATAAAAAATGCAGAAAAACCAATCAAGTGTAATAAAAGTCGCCCTCGTCGAGGATAATGAAGGCGTTCGCAAGGCTCTTGAAAATGTTATTCAAGGACATCCACGGTTGTGGCTGAATGGCTCCTACGGCTCTGCGGAGGATGGAATTGTTGGATTAACGAATGATCCCCCCGACATCGTGCTGGCAGACATAAATTTGCCGGGAAAGAGTGGGACTTCCCTGGTAGTCCATATGAAACGGACCCATGCGTCTATGCTGTTCCTCATGATAACAGTCTATGAAGATGCAGACCAGGTTTTTGCTGCCCTGCAGGCGGGTGCATCAGGATATTTGCTGAAACGGACTTCTGCCGATGATATCATTAAGGCCATCCTGAGTCTGAAAAGCGGCGGATCCCCAATGTCTCCTGAGATTGCCCGTAAAGTTGTTCATTATTTTCATAAGACCGGCGGGCCCAAGGACGAACTTGACCAACTGTCCAAACGAGAGGAAGAAATCCTGCGATTGCTCAGCAAAGGTCTTCGTTACAAGGAAATTGCAGCCCAATTGAATATCAGTATCGAAACTGTTCGTACACACTTGCAAAGCGTATACTCAAAATTGCATGTGCATTCGCGTACGGAAGCTGTCGTGAAGTTTCTGGGATATTCATTAGTTAAGTGATTCCAGCAAATTTCACAAGAGGCAGGTTGACTATCCATTGAGAGCACAGGCTCAGGGACAGGCCGGAATGCTGAACTATCCTTCATTCAGGCACGGCCGTTAAATAGCATGGATCGTTTGATAAAAGTTCCTCTTAAGCAGCTTTTGCATCTGCCATTCCCGCTGCCCAAACTACATGACTCGCCGGGCGTATTCAGCTGAATGCTGAAATCCCGGCGAGCCATGCCCAACTGAACTAACCTACTCCTTAAAATTACAACTGCCGATGATCCGGTAAGTGGAATGGGGGAGGTCAGGAGGTTTTTTAGAATTTAATCGAGTTTGATATGGAGAATGTGCGATCAGCCTCGACCTGGTACTTTGAGACAGCACCATCCATCTGG
>JAUVDD010000094.1 GCA_030595525.1 Puniceicoccales bacterium | reverse complement strand
TAAAAATTAACAGACAACTGGAAAATATAATGATACAGCAAATCGATCATATTGGAATAGCGGTAAAATCCCTCGAAGAAGGGATCCGTTATTATGAAAAGACGCTAGGACTACATTGTGAAATGGTGGAAGAAGTGGCATCCCAGAAGGTAAAAACCGCTTTTTTCCACTGTGGAGAAGTACATCTGGAGCTGCTCGAAGCAACAGATCCGGAAAGTCCGATCGCCAAATTCATCGAAAGAAACGGAGAAGGCGTCCATCATATCGCTTTCAAGACCGATGACATCACTGGCCAATTGAAGAAGGCTTCCGAATCCGGAGCACGCCTGATCCACGAGGTCCCGTTCGAAGGAGCAGCCAACAAGCTGGTGGCCTTCCTTCATCCAAAATCCACTCACGGAGTTCTCACGGAATTCTGCACAGAAAAAGAAGACTAATTTCAATAGGGATCAGAAAATGCCAATTGATCGCAAACTACTAAAAGACCTTGAGAAGCGTCGTGATACGGCGATGAAAGGCGGGGGCGAGGAAAAACAGAAGAAGCGCAGGGACAAGGGCTTGATGACCGCCCGGGAACGCCTGGTACATTTGTTTGATGAAAATACATTCCAGGAATTCGGGATGCATGCCCAGCACTCCTGTAAGAGCTTTGGAATGGAAAAGCGGAAGATGCCCGGTGACGGGGTTGTTACGGGGACCGGTTATATCGACGGCCGCCCAGTAGCTGCTTTCGCTCACGATTTCACAGTCGGCGGCGGAGCACTCGGACGCATCCATGCCAAAAAAGTCTGTGACATCATGGACTACGCCATCAAGGCGGGTATCCCGATTGTCGGCGTCAACGATTCTGGAGGAGCACGCATTCAGGAAGGTGTGGATTCACTGTCCGGTTACGGAAAGATTTTCTTCCGCAACGTACAGTGCTCCGGTCTGATCCCACAGGTGGCCATCATTGCTGGTCCTTGTGCAGGCGGTGCGGCTTACTCCCCTGCCCTGACAGACTTTCTCATCATGACTCGCAAGAACGCGAGCATGTTCATCTGTGGACCACAGGTCATTGAGGCAGCCACAGGGGAAAAGGCCAAGCTGGAGCAATTTGCCACCGCAGATGCTCATGCCAGTGTCAGTGGCAACATCCATTTAATTGCCGAGGACGATGCCCACGCCATTGAGCTGGCTCAGACTCTGCTTTCATATTTGCCGGAGAACAATATCGATGATGCTCCTCACCACCTGACTGAATCCCTCAGTCTTGATCCGATTGATCGTTTTAATAAAATCATTCCGGCGGATCCGAAGACAGCATTCGATGTGCACGAAGTCATCGATGCATTGGTCGATGAGGATACTTTCTTTGAAATCATGCCGGACTTCGCTGCCAATCTTGTTACTGGGTTTGCACGAATTGATGGCGTAGTTGTTGGAATCGTGGCCAATCAGCCAAAGGTTAAGGCCGGCTGTCTGGATATTGACGCGTCTGACAAGGGGGCCAGATTTGTCCGGGTTTGTAATATCTACTCAATTCCACTTGTGACGCTGGTGGATGTTCCAGGATTCTTCCCGGGATTATCCCAGGAGCGCAACGGGATCATCCGTCACGGTGCCAAAATGCTGTTTGGTTACGCAGCTTCGACCGTGCCGAAAATTACTGTCATCATGCGCAAGGCCTACGGTGGAGCCTATCTGGCAATGTGCAGCTCCGACCTTGGAGCAGATTTGGTCTTTGCTTGGCCAACCGCAGAAATCGCGGTCATGGGAGCAGACGGTGCAGTGAATATTGTTTTCGGAAAACAGATCAAGGAATCCGATGATCCTGACGCGACCAGAAAAGAATTGAGGGAAGCCTACAGGGATGAATTTGCTTCGCCATACCAAGCGGCTGCAAATGCTCTGATAACGGATGTCATCGACCCAGACCATACTCGAGGGGCCGTCTCACTGGGACTGAGAACCCTGCTTTCCAAGCGCGAAACTCGTCCTCCTAAAAAACACGGGAATATTCCTCTTTAACTTATTAATTTTATCTCTACAACGTTTGATATGTCTATCATTGCAAGCAGTTCATTTGTTGACTCACTCGAACATCTAATCGGCTTTTGTGTCGTCTTGTTTGCGCTCACTTTGCTGTGGGTTTTGACAGCGGTGATCGGCAAGTTTTTTATCCGTGTCGAAGCGCGTGCTGTCTCTTCCGCTCCAGTCCCTGCAGGAGGTGAAGGTGAGCCAGCCGAGGAAGAAGTCGCCGCCATAGCAGCCGTAGTGGCCACCCTGATGGGCCGCCGCTCGCGCATCGTATCCATCGGTCGAGGTAGAACAACCGACTGGAACCGTGAAGGTCGCCGGGAACACTTTTCTTCCCGCCGGATCCGATAATTTAAACAATACAATTTTATTTCATCAAAATGAAGAAGCAATTCCGCATCACACTTAACGGCAAGTCATACGACGTCGTGGCCGAAGTCATCGGCGAAGAAAGCAATGCTGCTCCGACAGGAGGAGCACGTCCGGCCCGTTCGGCAGGAGCCGCAGCTGTAGCAGCGCCACCGGCGCCACCGGCTGCAGCAGCACCAACTGGTGGCGGCAGCGTTCCCAGTCCTCTGGCTGGCAAAGTCGTATCGATTGATGTCGCCATCGGCGCCCAAGTGCAAGCTGGCCAACAGGTCATCACACTTGAAGCCATGAAGATGAACACTTTCGTCAGTGCCCCGAATGGTGGCACGCTCAAGGCCGTCCATGTATCCGCTGGTGACGCAGTGGAAGAAGGACAAGCTCTCCTTACAATTGAATAACCCAATACCCCGATAGACATGGAATCCCTTCTCGATGTTCTTCAAGCCACTGGCTTTGCCGCGCTTAAGTTGGAAATGGTCGTGATGTGGTTGATTATTGGCGGACTCCTGTATCTGGCCGTTGTTAAGCAGTTCGAACCATTGCTTCTCGTCCCGATCGCTCTGGGAGCTCTGCTAGCCAACCTTCCCATTCACGAATTCATACTGCAGGAACCCACAGCAGAGACAGCGGGTGGCTTGTTCTACTACATCCAGATGGGAGTTAAGCTGGAGATTTTTCCTCCCTTAATTTTCTTGGGGGTCGGCGCCCTGACTGACTTTGGTCCGCTGATAGCCAACCCGCGTACCCTTCTGCTCGGTGCTGCCGCTCAGTTCGGGATTTTTGCCACTTTCTTTGCCGCAGTCGGCATGGGCATATTCACCATTAACGAAGCTGCCGCTATCGGGATCATTGGTGGTGCAGACGGACCCACTTCCATTTTTGTGGCCAATAAGCTGGCACCGCACCTGTTGGGAGCCATCGCAGTTGCCGCTTATTCCTACATGGCACTCGTTCCGGTCATTCAACCGCCGGTTATGCGTTTGTTGACGACAGAAAAAGAACGGAAAATCCGGATGCAATCCCTACGCCGGGTATCGAAAGTGGAAAAGATGGTGTTCGCCATTGTGGTGATGTCCTTCTGTCTATTGGTGGTACCTGCTGCTGCTCCGCTGATTTCCATGCTCTTTATCGGGAATTTCATTCGTGAAAACGGGGTAACCGAACGCCTGCTACATGCAGCGCAGAATGAAATCATCAACATCGTTACAATTTTCCTCGGCCTTACCGTTGGTCTGAAGATGGGATACGACAAGTTCCTCGATCCGAAGACCCTGGGTATTCTCCTTCTCGGTGTGATTGCCTTTATCATCGCAACAGCGAGTGGTGTCCTGATGGCCAAGCTGATGAATGTCTTCAGCAAGAATAAGATCAATCCTCTGATTGGTTCCGCAGGTGTCAGTGCCGTTCCGATGGCCGCCCGCGTCAGTCAGGTGGAAGGACAAAAAGCCGATCCGCGTAATTTCCTGCTGATGCACGCTATGGGACCAAACGTAGCCGGTGTTATTGGAAGTGCTCTTGCAGCTGGATATTTTATCGCCACTTTGGGCGGTTGATAGAAGTTCCTGTTGCTAATTACTTGGGATTTCCTTTAGGGTTTCCCCATGCTGCGCAGATTTTTCATCTGGAGAGCGGAAAAACGGATGGGTCGCTCCCGTTACCGGTTTGATAAACGACACTATCAGGGCGTTTTTAAAGCGGGCTTCTTCGCGCATCTGAATCAGACCAAATTCTGGCAGGCCGATGACGACCCCTATCTGCGTTCTCGTCGAAGGAAGAAAAAGGCCATTTTGATTCTGATAATTCTGGTTGTGGCGATCTTCATTTGGGTCGCAATTGAAAGCAGTCGGGCCCTAAGTCTATTCTAGTTCTTCCCATAGGGAAGCAATCTGGTTGCTGTTGGCTTGACTTGACCGATTCATTCAGCATTTTGCGGCTTTCTAACGCCTTGGATTTACAAGGATTAGTACCCATCGAAATGGCCACAGATTTAAAAGATACGCTCAATCTCCCAGAGACTTCATTCCCGATGCGCGGCAATCTCGCAAAGAGGGAACCGGAGCGCTTTGCTGAATGGGATGAACAGGAACTTTACAAGAAGACCTTGGAGAACCGGGCAAATGGGCCAACATTCATTCTTCATGATGGTCCTCCCTACGCGAATGGCGACATTCACATAGGGCACGCTCTCAACAAGATCCTCAAGGACATCGTTGTTCGGTATAAATCCATGCGTGGGTACAGGGCCCCCTATGTCCCAGGCTGGGATTGCCATGGTTTACCGATTGAACAACAGATTCTAAAAAAAATCGGCAACAAGATCCATGACATGGATCCGAAGGAACTTCGACAGCTTTGCCACAGCTACGCGTTAGGTCAGATCGACAGGCAGAAGGAACAGTTCAAGAGACTGGGAATCCTTGGTGATTGGGATAATCCCTACTCCACGGTTACCCATACTTACGAAACCGGGATTTTAAATGTACTTCTCTCGCTGGTGGAAAAAAACCTTATCCGCAAGGGCCACAAGGCAGTTCACTGGGATCCGATTTTCCGCACAGCCCTGGCTGAAGCGGAGATTGAATACCATACTCACAAATCACCATCCATCTACGTTGCCATGCAACTGGTTGATCCCTCCTCAATTGCTCCAATCGCAGATCTAGAGGATGTATCATTGGTGATCTGGACCACGACACCTTGGACCATGCCAGCGAATCTGGGGGTCTGCATGCATCCGGAATTCGATTACGTTGCCGTAAAAGCGCAATCCGGCTCACATTATGTTGTAGCAAAGGAATTGCTTGAGGCATTTCTCGAAGATTGTGGATTGGAAGAGACGAAGGTCGTTGCAAATTTTAAAGCCACCGCGTTTGACCGGGCTAAGGCAAAGCATCCGATCTTTGAAAATGCGGAAAGTCTGGTCATGCTGGGCGAACATGTAACCTTGGAACAGGGTACCGGATGCGTCCACATTGCTCCTGGACATGGTGCGGACGACTTCACAATTGGTCAGGCCTATGGTTTGCCAGTCTTTTGCCCTGTCGATGACAAAGGCTGCTACACGGATGAGTTCTCAGCCATGGAGGGAGAATTTGTTTTTAAAGCTAACCCAAAGATCGTCGAATTCCTTCGCGAACGAGGCATCCTGTTGGCAGACAAGATTGTTTCCCACGAGTATCCTTATAGCTGGCGAAGCAAACATCCGATTATTTTCCGGGCAACAGAACAATGGTTCATGGAGCTGGCAGACGGCGGCGTTCGGGAAAAAGCATTGGAGCTTATCGAGAACTCGGTTGAGTGGATTCCCGATTGGGGTCGGGAACGAATCCGGGGAATGGTTGAACGGCGTCCGGAATGGTGTATCAGTCGTCAACGTCACTGGGGTGTACCGATTCCCTCTATCCGCAATTTGAAAACCGGTAAATCAGAGCTCGTTCCGGATGTTATCAGGAAATTCGTGGAGGTGGTTGCCGAGAAGGGAACAAACGTCTGGTACTCAGAACCCCTTTCCCACTTCTTGCCGGATGATTTATCTGAGGATGATTACGAAAAGGAATTCGATATCCTCGATGTATGGTTTGATTCCGGTGCCTCTCATGTGGCCGTCCTTGAACAGGATGAACGCCTGCATTCACCGGCAGATCTCTATCTGGAAGGCAGCGACCAGCACCGCGGTTGGTTCCAGCATGCCCTGCTGACATCCGTCGGTGCGAGAGACAAGGCTCCCTTCAAGAGTGTCCTGACTCATGGATTCGTCCTCGATGGAAATGGCCGGGCCATGTCCAAGTCACAAGGCAATGTCATTTCCCCACTGGATATAATCAAGCAATTCGGTGGAGATAACCTGCGCCTATGGGTAGCGAGTACGGACTACAGAAACGATGTCGCCATGTCCGGTGAGATCATGAAGATCACAGCAGACACTTATCGTTCCATCCGTAATACTTTTCGTTTCCAGATTGGCAACTTGTATGACTTCGATCCGCAATCAGATCTAGTGGATCCTGCTGATCTCACACCGCTCGATCAATGGGCATTGAATGAAATCGCTGTTCTGACGGATCAGGTAACAGAGGCATACGAAGCTTATGAGTTCCACAAGGTTTACCAGCTGATCAACCGTTTTTACGCCGTAACACTTTCAGCCCGTTATCATGATTTCCTAAAGGATCGCCTTTACACTTTCAGGAGTGATTCAACAGAAAGACGCTCAGCACAGACAGTGATATACCAC
>JAUVDD010000409.1 GCA_030595525.1 Puniceicoccales bacterium | reverse complement strand
CTGGTATCATTATTATGATGAAACCTGGAGTTACGACTACCGGGCTTCATACCGTCACCTCAGTATAGAAGGCACGCGTGAGCCGCTACGCATTTATCAGTGCAATCCCGAACATGCGCGCAGTGAAGCAAATATGGAAATCCAGAATGCCCGCAACGTAACCATTTACGGTGTTAAAGGCGAAGGTAATTATCCTATGGTCCTGGTTCGCAATTCTGATAATATCCGTATCTTTGGCTATGGCGGCAATGCGCCTCCGCTTCAGAACAGCAGTATATTTCGCTTTGAAAACTGCCGGGACATTTCTCTGGTCAACCTGTTTAACCAAGTACGCACACATAAGGGGGGACTTGATCGATTCGGAGGAATCAACGTGGATCCAACCCTCTGGCATGCCGTCATCGACCAGCAGCCGGATGGTACCCGGTTTGCCGTTCCACCGCTGGAACGACCGGTGCTTTACCAGCGAGGCAATCCTCGAGACGTGTGGTAATCTTTGCGGTAATTCAACTGGAAGTATTTGGGATATCGGCGAATGATCAGAACAAGGCGAAATAATGAAATTGGATTGGAGGAATTGTATGAGTAAAATAATTATTAGAATTTTGGCGATTGCATTAACCGTTGGTTGCGCGTTCGGGGAAGGAAGCGACAAACCGAACGTTATCGTGTTCATGGCAGATGACATGGGTATGGGTGATACGAGTGCGTATCAGGATTGGAGTGGAAACCCGGATGAAGCCCAGTTACATACGCCCGCCATGGAGAAACTTGCTGAGCAGGGGATGCGATTTTTAGACGCGCACTCTCCATCCAGTCGTTGTTCTCCCACACGTTATGCGCTGTTGACCGGTCGCTATTGCTGGCGCACCCATTTGAAGCATTGGGTTCTTTTTGGTGTTCAGTGTGATCCACTCATCGAACGTGATCGCGTTACGCTGCCTGAATTCCTGAAAGAAAACGGTTATGCGACAGGCATGCTTGGTAAGTGGCATCTCGGCCTGACCTATAGCAATAAAAGTGGTGGCCCGGCTGATGGCTGGGACGATGCCGATCTCACAAAACCTTTGCTTGATGGACCGCTTGACCACGGCTTCGACTATTTTTACGGGTTTTCCCGTAGTCACGGGAGTTCCGGTCCGGATGGAAATAAGCAACCTGAAAATAAAAGAGCAAAGAATAACAGCGGGAACATTTTTTATAACAATTCTGAACAGAACAGAGGTCCCGGCTGGATTTATGGTAGCGAAATTGCGGGGGCTACAGGCAATGGGAAATTACTTGATGGTTCCTATGTGTTGGACGAGATAGGCAATGTGCTGGATCAAAAGGCCAGGGAATTTTTGCAGTCCTCCAATGCCCAAAAGAGACCGTTCTTTCTCTATTTTGCATCTCATTCAAACCACGGTCCGTATACACCCACCGAGCAGATTGGCCCGTATCCGGTAGTGGGGGCCAGTAAGAATGTCGATGGTTCTCCCACAGGCAATAACCGGTTGGACTTTATTTATGAAAACGATGTGCTTATTGCGCGACTGATGGATTATCTGAAGACGACGGAGGATCCACGCCGTCCCGGTAATAAACTCGTTGAAAACACACTTTTTATTTTTACCAGTGACAACGGCGCGGAAAGGAACGAAAAGCAATACACCGGCCCGTTGCGTAGCAATAAGGGTTCGGTTTATGAAGGTGGCCACCGCATTCCGTTCATTGCCTCGTGGCCCCTGGGTGGTATTCAAGGGGGACGTTCCTGTAACCGCCTGCTGGCCCTGACCGATGTGTATGCCACTATCGCGGAAATCCTGGGAGAACCATTGCCACCACTTTCGGGTAAGATCTATGGAGCGGAAGACAGCGATAGTCAGTTGACAGCTTTGCTTGGCGATAAGTGGGATGCTCGAATTCCGGTCTTTCCCAACGACCACATGGAGGCGTCCAAAGAAAAGTCCGATGAAAGAGCATGGATTGCCATACGCTCCAACGCTGCGCCAATTTCCGGCGAATGGAAACTTTTTCTCGATCACGAATATGCGTGGAGCAATAAACTCAATCCGATGGAGTTGTACAACCTTTCCGATGATCGGAAAGAGGAAAAGAATGTAATCGATAATCCTGAATACAAACCGGTTGTGGATTTTCTTTTGGACTCTGCGAAAAAAGCCGGTGGCGATCACGGATCAACTCGGCAGTTAATCAAAGATTAGGATGAAAAAACTGCACGCGTTAGTGTTTACCGGTATTCTCGGGATGATGGTCAGCTGCATGGCGCAAGGTGACCTTTCATTCGAAGATGGCGCAAAGAGCATGCAGAAGACTAAAGTGTCGTCGAAAGATAGGATTCCGGTTCGACGCTGGACATTTGATTTGTCTGATAAGGCTGAGTTCGTCGATTTTATCAGCGGAGAAGTAAAGTCGATTCGGGGATATGGCACGTCGATTGATCGTGTAGAAGGACGTACTGTTACGAGCGATGAGATCCGAACTCCGTTGGCATTGAGTTTTGACGGACAGGGTTTTGTTTCGTGTGGCAGGGTATCAGAGTGGAAATCGCAGGTGAAGCGTACGATGGCTTTCTATGTGAAGAAAG
>JAUVDD010000259.1 GCA_030595525.1 Puniceicoccales bacterium | reverse complement strand
CGATCGCTTCATTAGTGAAGAGCTCCTGGACATAGGCTCCCTTGCATCCACCTTCATTCGCTTCGATGCGTACCTTCACACCGTCGCGCCAGAGAATATGCGGATACTGGCGGTGCCCTTCCAGGATACCGAACATGCCATACCATGTATCGAACCCCATCGCCAGTGGATCGGTGAGCCCCATCTCCGATCCGATCGAATATTTCCCGAACAGGGCTGTATCATAACCGGCATATTTCAGGACATGGGCAAAGGTCTGGTCTGCCTGGTCCAGCCTGGCAGTATTGGAGTTATTCTCCATCAGGCGCCCATCGCGTCCGGTAAACAACGAAACACGTGACGGTGAGCAAACTGTGTTGCCGGCATAGGCTTGTGTAAAACGTATTCCATTATCCGCCAACTTGTCGATATTTGGAGTTTGAATCTGCGTCGCACCATTGGCACCAATCTGGTTATATCCCAAATCATCTGTCAGAATGAAAACTATGTTTGGCAAATCAGCACCCGCTGAGGTCGATACGATTCTCAGGATTCCACATAATATAGTGAAGGTTCTTATAATAAGTTTCATAGCATTCCTTTCAATTTTCACCTTTTCGACCAGTCGAATGGTTTTGCTGTGAGACAGCAACCATATGCTCGAATAATCGGAATCGTTCATCCGATTTGAAATCCGTTGAAGGTGCATATTGGCCAAGTTTCCTCTAAGCTGATCCCCTCAGGACTGAGTCTGCTTGCAAACGCAACTTGATTAACATCGTTGAATTACAACTTGACCAACTAGACCAGCTTTGGTACATATGGTCTGGTCATGGGGATACCATCATGATTGTGAATATATCAGAAGCGAAAACAAATCTATCCAAGCTCATTGATCGCGCGTTCATGGGTGAAGAAGTGATAATAGCAAAAAACAACCTACCGTTGGTGGATCTGATCCCCCACAAACCCAAGGGAAAGCGTAAACTGGGTACGCTCGCAGGCAAATTCACCGTACCGGATGATTTTCTGGAAGAAGATCCAGATATCAATGCCATGTTCTACGGAGACGACGGGTGAAAATTCTGCTGGATACCCACATCTTCCTTTGGGCGTTGGCCGAGCCACAACGTATATCGGCTGCGAAAAGATCTGAAATAGAAACCGCTGCCAACATTGTCTACGTGAGCGCCATCAGCATTGCCGAGATCATGATCAAATCATCGCTGGGAAAGCTGGAAATTGACTTTGATCCGGTCAAAGAGGCGGAAAGATGCGGTTTCACGATGCTGGATTTCTCAGGCCGGGATGCAATACTTCTTGGAGCACTCCCATTTCATCACCGCGATCCATTTGACCGCATGTTGATCGCCCAAAGCATCTCCTCCGGCATTCCAATCATGAGCGAGGATGCTAAGTTCAAAGACTACGACTGCCGCTTGATTTAGTGGGGATATTGGAAGAAAGGGCGATTGGTAGGGCGCTTTCGATTGGTAGGGCGCTTTTGACGAAAGCGCCGCCGCGGACGGATCATCGTGTAAAGATCGAAGACATAGCTTACAGGTGCGCGCGGACATCGTTTACCGTTACTAAATCCCGGAGGGATTGTTAGCTAATAGCCCCGGATTGAGGAGGAACGCGAAGCGTGATGACAACATCCGGGGATTTGCGGTAAAACAAAAACACATCCTGAAGGGATGCCAGATATCTGCGACCCCTGCCCTTCGATAAACTCAGGGCTTTAGCCGGGGTCGATTGCATTTGTGCAACGGGTACCTCGGGTTTTCCCTCTCCCGCTTTCGCGGGATCGGTCGACCCGGGGCTAATTCCTGGACATCCCTCACGGGATGTCTGGTCAAAGCCATTAGGTTGATCCCTACATGCGGGACCCAAACTCCTGTTACCACGCACTACATCTCACTCGGATCGAGATCATTGGGACGCAACCACGGCGGCA
Organism: Puniceicoccales bacterium; assembly: GCA_030595525.1. Classification (GTDB taxonomy): domain Bacteria; phylum Verrucomicrobiota; class Verrucomicrobiia; order Opitutales; family Oceanipulchritudinaceae; genus Oceanipulchritudo. Next base: position 1,604 of record JAUVDD010000259.1, on the reverse strand, counting down.
AATACTTTGCCCCGGTTTCCGCATCGCCGAACATCTCCAGGTAATTCCTTGAAAGAGCAGCAGCCTTCTTACGGGATTCCGGAGTATCCGTCCAGAACTCGTCGATTACTGCGTTGACCGTTTCCATGCGCTTGCGGTGTCGTGAATCTGCCACTACTGAAGGATCATCTGCTTTGATCCTTTTGCGTAAGGCGGCAAAGCGTTCCTTCAAATCGTTCAGGACACTGGCGTATTCCGGATTATCGACCAGGTTATCCATCTCATATGGATCATTCTTCAGGTCGTAAAGTTCCCATGCCGGTGGCGTGCGATGGGCTGACCGTTCAGACCAGGTTTCATCACCTCCTGAACCATGAAACAGGATCAACTTAAACTGCTTGGTCCTCATGGCAATATGTCCGGGAACGTCGTGGTGCGCCATATGCATCCAATACTGATAATAGGCTTCCTTCTTCCATGAATCCGGTTCTACTCCCGTATCCAATACTTCACGAAACGAGTATCCCTGCATGTAATCCGGGCGATTGACGCCGGCATAATCCAACATGGTAACCGGGTAGTCGACATTCTCTACCAAGGCATCCGTGCGTGAACCCGCCTCAATCGTCTTCGGATAACGAACAATCAGCGGCATACGATAAGACGGCTCATAAGCCCAACGCTTGTCCTGCATGTCATGCTCTCCAAGGAAAAAGCCCTGGTCACCCGTGTACATGATCACGGTATTGTCCATAAGACCTTCCTGTTCCAAATACGCGACAACACGTTTGAGATTATCATCAACGCCCTTCACACAACGAAGGTACTTTTTCAGGTAAATATTGTAGGCTTCCCGTTTGGCGGCAACGTCATCCAGTTCCGGATTTACAAGAAAATCCTTATCATAACTACGACGGTAGTTTCTACGACCGATTGATGTGGCGATCACGTGGTCCAGTTCTCCATCAACACCACGTGTTGCCACAGAGCCTTCGCCTCTTTCCCAGAGACTTAAAGGTTCCGGAATGTTCACGTACTTCAGATATTCCTCATAACGTGGAGCATATTCAAAATAATCATGAGGTGCCTTGAAATGGAGCTTCATGAAGAAGGGTTGATTCGGATCACGAATTTCCTTGAACCAATGCAATGCTGAGTCAGCGATACAATCGGTGGAGTGACCGGTCATTTGCAATTTCTCCTTCTTTCCTTTCTCAAAGAACTCCGGATTAAAATACTTACCTTGTCCTGGCAGCACCTTGTAATAATCAAAGGCCTCAGGCAGTTCCTGTAAATGCCACTTTCCAACAACAGCAGTCTGATACCCGGCATCATTCATTTCCCTGGCAAGGTATTGCTGCTCCTTTGGCACTTTCCCATTCAATGTAAGAGAGCCGTTCACATGCGAATACTGACCGGTCATGATACTGGCACGACTCGGTGTACAAATGGAGTTTGTACAGAAGGCATTTTCAAAAACCATTCCCTCAGCGGCCAGTTTATCCAGGGTCGGTGTCGCATCCAGATACTTTAAACGGGAATCGTAGCATCCCAGTGCCTGCCAGGTATGATCGTCTGACATGATGAACAGGACATTCGGCTTGTCGGCTGCAGTTAATGCGCCA
>JAUVDD010000307.1 GCA_030595525.1 Puniceicoccales bacterium | reverse complement strand
ATCAGCAAATCCACTGGGAGCATACAGGTGAGCATCTTCCTGTGGACGCTCGACTATCACCCTGCCGGGTTCAGTGGAGTGCGGTGCCTGGCCGATCCGGTTTCCTTGTTTGTCGAGTATTTCAGAGCGCATGAAGAAACGTTCCCCATCACTCCCTAATAAGTCGGGTAGTCCTACAGGCATATTCAATCGCTCGACTCCCTCATGCAAATCCTCACCGGTTCGATTATCGATACGGTCCAGGACAGATTCATACAGTAACTCGCCAGTCATGGCATCCAACCTGATAAACCGAAGGCCTCCGTCCAAAAAGACGGATCGTCCTGCCACGAACACAGCCTCACCGTCGTTAATCAGGATATTGCCGTTCACCGGCCAGACCGATTCGACACGCTCAAAGTGGACCATTCGGCGATCCAGTGGTGCCGCCCGGAAACGCCATGCCAATTGCCCATTGGAGGCGTCCAAACAATAGACATAACCATCTGTTGCACCGAAAAGTATCCGTCCCTTGTACCAAGTGGGCGGGGTGTCACTTTTTCCTCCGGCAGTGAAGGTCCAGATTTTCTTCCCTGTTCGGGCATCCAGTGCATGAATCCCGTTCGTATCCGGAGTCGCAAGAAAAACCCTGTCTTTCACGACTATCGGTTGTGTTGATTTTGTCCCAAGATCCGTTGACCAGTTGAAATCGAGATTACCCCCCGAATCACCCTGACTGTATCCGGATCGATCCATGGCATACCTGTAGGTTGGCCAGTCCGCTTCCGAGGCATCAACAACTGCAGGTGCACTGAAAGCGCTGCCTTTCTCAAGACGGGAATCTCTACCCTCTCCGGGAGCAGGAATCACTTGTCCCATGTCATTGTTAGCGGCAACAGCAGTAAACCCATCCAGTTTGGTTTCCGGATAACAGGAACAAGGATGCGGTGGTGCATAGGTCAGGCCGTTGGCGGGCATCACTCCATAAAGACAGGCTCCCCGTATGTAGTGATTAATGTTCCAGTCTCCTGTCTCGATATCGATGTATTCGATCCCTGTCCTGGAAAGCATCAGGTACTTGTCTGTTGCCCGGGCACGATAACAGCGATGGTGAAACCAGTAGGTTTCCACTGTCGGTGGCCAGCTCAGTTCCGCATCTCCGGTTAGCAGATTGCGACCCGTCTGGATTCCCGTATCACCGCTGGATTTTGTTGGGCCATTCCAGACACGACCGTCTACAACTAAAACATCTCCTGGTGACCGATAACCGCTAATGGGCTGCTCGCCTTTCCAAAGTACTTTACCAGAGCTCGCTTCAACAGCCATCAATTGGGGTTTGAACCGGACTCTCCTGCCTGTGGTATTTCCCGTACCCATAAGCAGGGCATTTTTCGGATCTGCAAAAAGAACGGTGTTTTCATAGACGACCAGAACAGGCGCATCTTCACTTATGATACTGCGGTATCCCTGTTTTGGGCATCCCCACAATTTGGAACCATCCTTGCGGTCCAAAGCGACTATCTCCTGTTGGTCAAAATAGTATACGCGCTTTTGATCAGCCCCCAATGTTAGCCGCACAACTTCTGTATCAACTTTCCATAGCTTTTTGCCACTCAGCTTATCAAAGGCATAAATTGCAGCGTTTCCTTGATCACCGTAAGGAGCAGAGGTGTCCGTGATTGGCTTATTGCGGGTCACAACCAGCACCATATCATCGATCAAAAGGATTTCTTGTGGGAAATTATCCGTTTTAAGTTCCAATAGGGTTTCCCCGGTAACAGCATCCAGAACAGATACGGGTGCATTGATTCCAAGCGTCACATATAGCCGGGCACCATCGGTTGCCAGGCGCCTGGGAAGGGTCGAGGGACCACTTTTCAAAGTAAACACCCTTGTGTACCAATCCTCGATTGGACGGCTCCAAAGCTGGATCCCGTTGAAAGCATCACGAGCAGTCAGTTTCCATTGGGAAGGAAGCAGGATAGTTGAAACTGATCCTTCATCCATTATGCTAAAGACTCTTCCCGCATCAGTGACAACCGCACTGACACTCGACATGTGGTCATGGTGGCGGCTCCAGCGGGGTCCTGCCCTCCACTGAAGATGCTTTGGCGGGCCCACCTTATCGTCATGGGCGACAGCATTATTACCAGGATCATGGAGATATTGCGGCCAGACATCGATATCATCAGGCCATGGTTTTCGAACGGTTTTCCCGCTCTCAACATTGATGGCTATTCCTCCCGGAGACAGCACGCGCAACAGTTCCTTTTCTTCAATGGATTCTCCTGTCTCAACAACAATGGTATTCACCGTGTTTTCAATGAATGGAAGGATCGATCCATCATAGGCACTCACATTGATTGAACCTATTAGTTCTTTTTCCTGTAAGTATTGTCGTGCAGTCAGGGCTTGTTCCGGATCCCGTACCAATCCATGAATCAGCATCCCTTCGCCGGAATACAACTCAGCCAACCGTTCTCCTGAGACATTTCCTAAAACCACCATTAATCCCGATGAGTTGCCTGGGATTACTGAAGGTGCCGCTTCACAATTCAAAACCCAGCCTGCCGTTGATACAACTAGACCAAGGAAACCAATAACAGATTTTTTCATAACTTTACCTTCACTGACGTTTCAGACTCATCTTCGAAGTCTATAGGCAATTTCGTTAATGAAAACTAAATACTGACAAATCTCTCTTTCACCCGATTTAATCACAGCCGATATTCAGGTTTTTAAATCGCTATTTAACGTGAGAATATCCCTTGCACAATTTTCGGTTCTTAACAGCATGATACTCTCACTTGGTTCCCCCATGCAGGACAGAAATAGCAAAATTGCTCTTCTCATATTATTAGGAAATTTCTGGTTTTTCATCCAGATCCTGAATGGCTGCAATGTTCCAGTATTCCGTTATGCACTGGAACGTTGGGATTCCGACCTCTATTTCGCAGTCGTTGTGTATGGATCAGATGGATTGACAGAGGCCGAGCAGAAGGCAGCCGATCTCATCAGGCAATGCAGCATCGCTGAAACTGCTGCGATGAACCTCGACTTTTACATGTACAGTCGCGAAGCCTTGGGCAGAAGCCAGTTTGCATCAGTATTTCACGGAATCGAGAACAAGGGTGATGGTGCACGCATCTATCTCTTTCATCCAATGAGTGCGGAAAGTTCTGGCGCAATCTGGGAAGCCTCACTTACCGAAGCGAATGCCAAG
>JAUVDD010000022.1 GCA_030595525.1 Puniceicoccales bacterium | reverse complement strand
ACGATTGAGCAACTTTTACTGAGCCTCGAACTAGAAAACAAACGGCTTGCAGTCGAGGTCAATCAAGAAATCATCCCTCGCAGCCAATTTGATAGTCACACTCTAACGGAATTAGATCAGGTGGAAATCCTCTCCAACCACCAGCCAATGAAACTTATTGTTTTTGTTATCCTTAAGAAGAACCTTCACTTGGCCTGATAATTCGTACACCGCATGAAATTCATAAATCCCAGGGTTTTCCAGGGATGAGGATTCGGCTTTATTCGTTGTACTAGAATCGAAGTTTGGCCAAACAAAAGGATTCCTGTCTATTATACTGGTTTCACCACTTACTCTTGGAAAAATCAGTAAAAACAGAGCCACTATTGTGCAAAGATATTTCATTAGAATCCTAGAAACTATCTCAACGCCAATTCCCCAGAGTGTCAATTATTACGAAATCCTTCGATCCCTTGAAACGGCTTAATGAATTGTCGATTAATCCCATGTTATAGAATGGTTCTAATATAGATTTTGGTCTTCCCCCGAAAAAGTGGACACCCCCCTGAGCCGATTGTCTAGTTCATATTGATGTAAAGCTCCAGGCTCTGGAGCGGAGAGATATAGCCAATGCCGCTATGGCTGCGTTTCATTGCCGCCTTTCTATTTTGAAGGTTGGCTTTATTTCAAACCATTTTCAAACACCGTTTAAGTGTCTCAACCATCCTCTCAAGATCCTTCCTGGAATGTTGAGCCGATACTGCCGTACGGATCAGGTCCTTTCCGGCTGGAACTGCCGGCGGTATAGAAATCACCGTAAAAATTCCTTCATTCATCAAATGCTTCCACACCCGATAGGTTCGCTCCTTGTTACCCATTACAATGGGAACTGCAGGTGTTTCACTATCCCAGATGTTTATTCCTACTTGATTTAGCATCTGTTTGTAATAACGCGTGTTCTCCCATAAGCGTTCTCGATGCTCTGGCTCTGATTTAAGGATATCCAGCGAGGTTTTCGCACACATCGCCTGAGCCGGGCTGATAGCAGCACTGAAGATAGCCTGTTTGGAATGCGTGCGCAGATATTCAATGACCTGCTTCGAGCCGGCTATAAATCCCCCCGTACTAGCCAACGACTTCGAGAGGCTGCCACAAATAACATCCACTTCGTTGGTCCGGTCAAGATACCCGACGGTCCCCTGCCCCCGGTCTCCAAGGACACCCACCCCATGGGCATCATCGACTACCACAAAGCAATTATGAGGACGGCAAACTTCCAGTAATTCCTGAAGCCTGACAATATGCCCTTCCATGGAATACACTCCCTCAAGGACCAGCATCTTTGGTCGACTGCGGTCCTCCGTCATCAGAATGTCCTGTAAATCGGATGGACTATTATGAGCAACACGCTCGATCTTGGCTCCAGATAAAAGAATGCCTGACCAGAGTGAACTATGGACGTTCCGGTCGACGAGGACCAGATCATCCTTTTGGGCGAAAGTTGCGACAGCACCCATACAGGCAAGATATCCTGCATTCAGGACCATCGCATCATCCTTGCCGATAAAGGCAGCCAACTGCTCCTCAAGTTCCCTGTGAAAGGACCGTGAACCATTGGCCAATCTTGAACCGGTTGTGCTGCTGCCCCACTGTTCTAACGCTTTTTGTCCCGCCTCGATCACCTTCGGGTGAAAGCTCAGTCCCAGATAGTCGTTGCTGCTCATCATCAGCATTTCACGACCCTCATTCCAAATATGGGTTCCGTTCTGGGAGCTGAGATGGTAATACCAAGGATTATACTTCAACCTTGCTTGAGTCGCACTGTCCTTAAAGCACCGTTGAAGAATTGTACTCTTCTCAGAAAAGGGTTTTCGAATTTGAAAGCGTTCAGCCAAAATTGGATCTCCAAGGAAATATAAACGATAAATGATTATGCAGTATACTGATTCAACCCTCGGGGCTCAAAAAAGTTACACCGAGAGTCGTTCAACAAGGGGACCAAGATTTCTTTGAAGATCAAACTTATTCTCAATCCAGCTTCTAGCTGCCATTCTGCAGGAATTAACCAGTTCTGGATCACTTAAGGCCACAATGACATCTTCCGCCACGGGACCATCTGCCCACAAGATACCTGTTTCATTGTGCCGGATGGCTTCTTCAACAGCCCCCACTCTGGTGCTGAACACGAACAAGCCCCATGCCATTGCCTCAGCCAAGACATTTGGTAATCCTGCACGATCCCCATTCCTGTCGATCTGTCCGGTGAACAGAAAGCAATCACCTTCCCTATACACTGCTTCCACTTCCGAATATGGCAAATGCCCATGAATCGTGATAATATCCTCCAGCCCGGCTTCCGTAACTGCATTTTCCAGCGAGTTTCTATCGGGCCCATCGCCAATCCATTCCACTTTAAGAGACATGCCTTTTTCTTTTAGCGCCTTAACCAGGGGAATCTGTCTGGCATACCCCATTTTCTCGACCATTCGTCCTACCGACACAAAGCGGACAGGCTTATCTGGCATCCTTTTTTCCTGTATTCCGGGCATATCCACCAATCCCCGCCGGACAATCAGGACTTTGTCGGGGTCGGCTCCCAGCTCTATAAATCTGCTCTTTCCGGCATTGGTAGATGTCCGCATCCATCGCGCTGTTTTCATTTTCCCTTTAATCCAGGCGTCACCTCCCCTTTCGAATAGATCGTACGCATGGCCACTAAATGAAAACGGTGTTCCGGTAAGTTCTGAAAGAAACCAACCCGCCATGGCAGGTGCGGACGCCCAAACACCATGAAAATGAGTCGTTCCTAGTTGTCTCCATTTTTTGGCACTTCGTAATGCATATCCTGCGCCAAGGAGATTTTCGCCCCAGTTTAATATTCCCGAGGAACGGGGTAGCCATACGTTCTTCAAGAACTGCCAGAATACCCTCGGCTTATGAACGAGATAATATGGTATCCACAAAATTCCGGCCAAAGCAGTCAGAAGGCCTGCCTTTTCTACTGGAATTCCATTCCACGAATCAGCACCTCCCCATAATGAAACAACCCGAAAATCCAAACCAGCTCGTTGGAATGCAACAATTTCCCGTTGAAGGAAAGTCTCTGATGCAACGGGAAAAGTAGTAAACAGAAACACCACCTTCTCAGAGGTGGTTTTTCCTCCTGTCTCCATCAGGATGATCCTTTCTTAACCACGCTTCAGGACAAGTTGTCCCTCGGAAATGACCGCCGAATCCAGTCCTTCAAGGGAGTCAATCAGCCAATCCCCTGCTTCTGCGCTCTTAAAGAGTGAACCAATATAAGAAAACAACACCCCTTTAATTGCCGGCAAATGGCCTAAGGGAGCACATCCAAAGGTCCCGGAGGATGGTTCGAAGCGGACACCGCCTTCAGTTGGAACAAAAGAACCATTAATTTGGTAGATGAAAGATTGATCCCCTAGAAGACCCGGTACCCTCACTTCGGTGGCCAACTGCACTTTATCTTCTAAAATGCGGAAATTAACCGCGGTCACGCTTAAATCCAGCTTATCCATCCAGCTGGCCCCTTCGGGCGGCTCAGATGTTTTTTCGGGCCGCAGGCTGCGGGCACTCCACTGGTTCAATTCCTGTTCAGAAACCGTCAGTACATTAAAAGTGTTAGCCTTCCATGCTACTTCTTTGGCTTCCCAGGAGGTACGCCCTCCTCGATCACCCTTGATATAGACGACCGTCCCGGGATCCAAATCATCCAAATTGGCATTTTTGGTCATAGAAACCACGGGCTGTGAAATCATACTGGCTGTACCCAGCACAACACCGAGTATGAAAGTGAGTATACCCAGAAAAATAGCTGGTGCTAAACCGGGTCCAAGGTCTTCATTTTGTGCGCTCATGAATCTACTTTGTTAAAATCGCTTCTCGTGTATTAGCTCCTTGAATAGAAAATCCCCAATCAAGAAGCAAGCGCGTAACGCCTTGGCACGGAGACAGGGCCACACTTTGACTTCAAATTAACATGCTGGACTCAATTAAGCCCCTAATTCCCGGACTTGTCCTTCTTTTCTGTGGCTTTTTCCTTCTTTTCAGCCTTTGGGGAAGAATCTTCCTTTGCAGAAGATGCTGTATCCGGTTTTCCCTTCTTATCCTTGAAGTCGGTTTCATAGAACCCGCCTCCCTTGAAAATAATCCCCGCGCCTATCCCAATCTTGCGCTTAAGAGAAGGGGTATCACATGAAGGACAATCAACCAGTGGATCTTCGGACATGCGCTGGAAGGATTCCAGTTCGTGACCACAGTTTTTGCAGGAGTATTCGTATGTTGGCATGATCTCTCTAAGAAAGGAGATATGCAGATACCTAAAATTCGCTAAATTTCAAGCCCTCATCCACTTTGCGCAATGCCAAAACCAATTGTGCAAGCAATGGAAGGGTCGCCAGAAACGAGGCAAACCCGATTAACGGCCACCCGACAATAAGTATTCCGTAGTATTGAAGGAGGGGAAAAATACAGACCTTGATACTGGGTATTACTTCACGAATCACCTCATGGACGGCCAGTGCCTCGTTCAATTTGTTGTTCTCGTAGAGACGCAGAATGGAAACCGTCACGGCGACTGGTGACAAAATGGCAACGAGAGCTATCGGCAACCAGGCCACGGTCATTGCAAAGATTTCCAAATGCATAAAATTCAGTAAGCCCGCGAGGGCCCAGACCAAGAGAAGAGCCAATAGGACGGGAACGAAAACCCATACCGCAAAGGGAACAATTATCCGACCCAGTTCATTGAGAATGCTTCTCCCATCCCTCCATTCTGGCAGATCCATTCCCTTGTTCAGGGCCAGCTTTCTCAACCAGCACCCAAAGTAGCCCAGCAACAACAAATTAATAACAGGAACATAAAACAAAAGTCCGCCAATTAACAAGGCCTTGCCAATTCCTTCGCTTTCCCAGATCCGCCACGTAACTTTTTCCATATTATCCATTTACCTGATCTCTCCTTATGCTTTGCTTGAATAAATTGATATTTTTTCTCAATCGCAATTCAATATTCCCCGATTAATGGAACCCTTCGACAATACATACAAATCCTATCAGGATAAACTGGAGTCTGGCCTGAAATCCCTGCCTCCGTCCCCTGACGAAGCGCCTGCCTCCATCCACACTGCCATGCGCTATTGTCTGGATGCTGGAGGAAAACGTCTCCGTCCGGTCCTTCTGATGGCATGCGCCGACCTTTATCCACAGAAGGCCGACCCCCTCGCGGCCGCCGTGGCCATCGAGTGCTTGCACACCTACTCCCTTGTACACGACGACCTTCCGTGTATGGACGACAGTCCTCTCAGGAGAGGAAAGCCGTCGGCTCACGTGCAATTCGATGAGGCAACCGCAGTCCTCGCAGGTGATGCCCTCCTGACGGAGGCATTCCGGCTTCTGGCTGCCCACTATGCAGAGGTCCCCAATACCTGCGTGGAACTTCTTCTCTGTCTCTCGGAAGCGGCCGACAGCCGGCATTTGATCGGTGGACAAGTCGTTGATACTCTTTCTGAAAATACTGTTGTATCCGCGGAAACTCTGGATTTTATTCATCATCACAAGACGGCAGATCTCCTGACAGCTGCCCTGCTGATGGGCCTGTACCTGACGGATTGCCCGCGGGAAGCTTTCCAGCTGATGAAAACAGCGGGCCGGTCTCTCGGTTTGGCTTTCCAGATAATCGATGACATTCTTGATGCCACATCCTCGGCCGATGTCCTTGGAAAAACCACCGGAAATGACGCCAAACAGGCCAAAAACACCTATGTTTCCCTGCATGGGCTGGAGGCCAGCAGAGTGGCTGCCAGAAAAGAGACCCGCAAAGCTATTGAGGCCTGTTCTAAACTACCCGGAACCAACGCGCAGTTCCTGATTCAGTTGATTGAAAAGCTGGAATTTCGTCTCAATTAAAAAAAATGCATCCTCAGCCTTGCCGAATACGGCTGAATCCTCACGTTTCCAATTATGCAAACCCGTCCGATTTTAAACGACGATTCCAATGAGACCGAAAATCTCAAGAAACAACCCCTGTCAGAAATGATGCGACGCAAGTTTCTGGAGGAGCGTAAGATTTTCTTTTGGGGAGAGGTCAATGACGACTCCGCAAGGCTGGCTACAGAGCAACTGCTATACTTGGAAGCCGTTGATCCAGGCAAGGAGATTACAATCTACTTGAACAGCCCTGGAGGATCGATCACTGCAGGAATGGCCGTCTACGACACGATGAAGCTGATCAGCGGCGAAATAAAAATTGTTGTTGTTGGCTTGGCTGCCAGTATGGGATCTGTTTTCCTGTGTGGAGGAACCAAGGGTAAGCGCTTGCTTTACCCGCACTCCAGGGTCCTTATCCACCAGCCTTTGATCATGGGCACCATGCGTGGAGCCGCTGTGGACATCCATATTCAGGCTCAGGAAATGGAAAAACTCCGTGAGGAAATGAACAAAATTCTGGCCGAATCCAGTGGCCAACCCATTGAAAAGATCCAAAAGGATACCGACCGCGACTTCTATCTCAATGCCGAGGAGGCTATCGAGTACGGTTTAGCGGATGCTATTGTTGAATCTGTGAAAGCTTAAAACGACTTGTATTCCAGCTTGTCAAACTCATGCAGGCTGGCATAAAAAGAGGATTCTACTATTTGTAGATTAATCTCAGACTGAACGAAATAAAGGAATAGATGCCAAAACCATATGCTGGTGGCCGCGGACGACGCGACCGCGGAAATTACGTAAGAAAGAATGAGCGAATTCGCGCCCGCGAAGTACGCTTGCTCGGGCCCGATGGACAACAGATCGGGGTCGTATCACGAGATGAAGCCTTATCACTGGCCAAAAGGGTCGGCCTGGACCTGGTCGAAATCTCAGCAAGTGCAAGACCTCCCGTATGCCGAATCCTCGATTTCGGTAAATACATGTACGAGGAGGCCAAGCGCAAAAAGGAAAACAAGGCTAAAGGCGCCTCTTCAACAAAGATTAAGGAAGTGAAGTTTCGTGTTCGCACTGAAGAACATGACTACATGACCAAGCTCCGTCACGGAGAAGAGTTTCTTTTCAAGGGGAACAAGCTTAAGATGAGCCTGATGTTCCGTGGTCGGGAAAATGAGCACAAAAACCTTGGGCTGGAAGTGGTTGCAAAGGCTGCCGAAGCCTTGAGCCACGTTGGCCAGGCCGATAGTACCCCCCGATTGAGCGGTCGCCATGTCAATCTTATGATGTCACCGCTTCCAGTGGCCAAGCGCACACTGAAATACAACGAGGAAGAAGCCCCACAGGAGGAAGCTCCACAGGACGAAGTCCCACAGGACGAAGAGTGAGGCATTTCTGGTGCATCCTCCTGGCAATAGCAATACTGCCGGGTTTTTGCCAGGCACTCGATATTAAGGGTGTTCATTATCTGAGCCTACAGGAGGTCGCTGGCAAGCTTGGCATGAAGACCCGCTGGATTCAGCAGGACAAAACGATGCAGCTGGAATCAGCATGGACCAAGATATCCTTCGAAGTAAACAAGAGGGATATGACACTGAACGGTACCAGAATCTTCATGGGATATCCGATTGTGGCATCCCGGGGGCGATTCTATTTAAGTGAATCCGATTACGACCACAATATTAAGCCGATCCTCACACCGCAATTGAGTGGTGCTCCACCCGGATTGCGCCATATTGTGCTGGATCCGGGCCATGGGGGTAAAGATCCTGGCGCAGAGAATAAATCGATTGGCTTAAAGGAGAAAGCGCTCACGCTTGATCTAGCCAACCGAGTGAAAAGCAAGCTCCAGGCTCGGGGATTCCGGGTAACTGTAACGCGTGGCAACGATACCTTTGTTTCACTGGAAAACCGTGCGCAGAATGCCAACCGATTAAATGCCGACCTTTTTATCTCCCTGCACTTCAATGCCTCGTCAACCACATCAGTTTCTGGAGTGGAAACATATGCTTTCACCCCAAACCTGCAGCCCTCGACCTCCAGGTCTTCCCTGCATTCGAGTGACAGGAAAACCTATCCCGGCAATGCCAGGGACGAATGGAATACACTCGCAGCATATTATGTTCAACGCAGCCTTTTCACTTCTCTGAAGGCGAGGGATCGAGGTCTTAAGAGAGCTAGATTCACGGTGTTGCGGGACATCCGGATGCCGGGAATCCTTGTCGAGGGAGGATTCGTTACAAATAATACGGAGGGTCGTAATATTGGCTCAGCCAGCTATCGGGATAAACTCGCGACCGCAATAGTCGATGGAATCCTCGTTTATAAGAAGACTCTCGACCGACTAGCAAAATAACCCAATGAAGCGTCTGGATTTCAACTTGACCGACATTCTCTACATCGGGTTGGGTGGCATGCTGGGCTCACTTTTGCGATGGTTTGCAGGAATTGGTTTTGAAGGAGTAATCCCGGTTCCAACAATTCTGGTTAATGTGCTTGGGGCAGCGGCCCTGGGAATCCTTTACGCTTCACAGCATCAATTGCATCTGCGGGGGAAATATCTATATATGGTCGGGTTTTGCGGGAGTTTCACAACGGTCTCCCTCTTTTCACATGAAACCATTCAATTATTAATGGCAGACGAATGGGGATTGGCGGCAATCAATATTCTTCTCCCGGTTATCCTGTCACTAGCCGCTGTTGCTGCCATTGTCCCAGCGATCGAAAAAGCGGTTGACCGGAGGCACTCATGAGTTTGCTCGTTGTCATGGGAATCGGTCTGGGAGGTGCCTTAGGCGCACTCATGCGAGCCCTGTTTGGTCGTTTGATTAAATCGGAGTTTCCTTTTGCGACTCTCCTGGTGAATATACTCGGGAGTTTCATTCTCGCAGCAGCTTACGCCAGCATGCCAATGACATCTGATTTGTCCCGAGCGATAGTTGGTACCGGGTTTTGTGGGGCTTTCACCACCTTTTCCACATTTATTCTGGAAACCGTAATCCTGGCCCGAAGTGGACAATTTTACAGGGCCGTATTGTATCTGGCCCTGACCGTAGGGTTTTGTTGCCTTGCCTCATGGGGTGGCTTTATTTTGATGTGCTGATATGCTCCCGTTTGTGAAGCGCATTCTTACTGTTCTCATTTTCCAGACTCTCCTTTTGGCGGGGTCACCGTTGTTGGGCGAATATCAGGTTTATGGACCCGATTCTGTCGTCGTTGTCGCCAATTCCTCCATGCCAGGCTCACTGAAAGTAGCTGAAGCATACATGGAAAGGCGCAGTATTCCCGGGGAACATCTCATCGTACTGGAAACCTCCGTTGAAGAGCGTATTTCGCGAAAGGAATATCTCGAGACTATCCATAATCCAATAATTCGTGAGCTCTTGCTCCGTAATCTGGTGGATGCTTTTGATGGGCCTGTAGACGATTTGGGCCGAAAAACAGCAACAATATTCAAAAATAAGATTCGTTATTTGGTTTTGTGCTATGGAGTTCCCAGCAAGGTTCAGGCGATTTCCGGAGAGATGGCCAAATTGGATGATCCTTACCTGAACCGCATGTTCCGTCGCTCTAATCCAGCACTGATCCAAACCTTTACGTCTGGCAACATGGCTAGAAATGATGCGTCGGTCGACGGGGAGCTCTCTTTGATCCTAAAGCGGGATATTCCTCTCAGGGGATTTGTTCCAAATCCCCTTCACGGCAACGCCGAACCCTCAAGAATTCAGGATATTCTTCGGGTAACTCGCCTCGATGGACCTTCCCCTGAGGCTGTCATCCGCATGCTCGACAGCAGCATGGCCGGTGAAATGAAGGGACTTCGCGGTCGGGCCTATGTTGATGAAGACGGGCGAAAAGGGGGGTTTGAAATCGGCAACACCTGGATGGCCAATATGGCTACCTTTTTTGAATCGTTGGGTTATGACACTAGCCACAATACCGCCAGATCCACTTATCAGGCCGTGGACCGTTTCGACGCGCCTGTCCTGTATGCGGGTTGGTATGCCTCAAATTGCAATGGTCCTTTTACTCTCCCGGGATTCCGGTTTCCCGAAGGTGCGGTGGCCGCGCATTTGCACAGTTTCTCCGCATCAAGTATCCGCTCAGCCACAAAAGGTTGGGTCGGACCCTTTGTGGAAAAGGGGGTTGCCTGCACTTTTGGCAACGTGGCAGAACCGTATTTACGCTTAACCCACAATTTTGAGGCCTTTTTTAAAGCCCTTTCCGATGGATGGAATTTCGCTGATGCGGCCTATTTTGCCTTGCCCGGACTCAGTTGGCAGGGTGTTGCCATCGGAGATCCGCTATACCGCCCGTTTGCCGTTTCACAGGAAACACAACTGGCATCTATAGGAGATCCCCTCTCCATACTTCAGGATCAGTACGTGATAATCCGTCAGGCCAACCTGGTTGAGCGATCCGGTAATGCTGAAGAGGCGCTAAGTATCGTTTCTCGAGGAATGCTGATAGCCCCAGGACCTGCCCTGGCATTGGAACGGGCAAGGTCTTACCTTAAAGACAATAATAAGGAAAAAGCAGCGGGCAGCCTTTCCTTCATTTCTGATCTCTCGCCATCCAGATCTATAAATTTGGGGTTATACGCGGAAATCGCCGACACTTTGGCTGAGCTGGGAGATGCTGATTCCGCTCTTCGCATGTATAAGAACCTGGAAAAGGCAAAAATCCCAGAAAAGGTGCAACTTGCCTTCCTTGCTCGGGGAATTAAGGTAGCACAAAATGCTGGCAATCCCGGACTGGCAATCGAATGGAAAACCAGGTCTTCTCCTCCGCCTGAGCCAAAACAAACAACCTCCTCATCTAAATAATAGAATTCAGATCCTTTTCCAATATGGCTAAACTTGATGCAACCGATAAAAAGAAACTACTTCGCACAATGTTGCTCTCACGGGCAGGTGACCTGCGCGAACAAAGCCTGATTCGTCAGGGCAAAGGATGGTTTCACGTATCGGGCATGGGGCATGAAGCCCTGTCCGTTGCAGGTTACCTTCTGAAAGATGGCGATTTTCATGTCGGACACTACCGCGACCGCCCGATTGCCTTGGCTCGGGGAATCGAGAACTACGACCTGGCTCTATCCTTTTTTGCAAAACGGGCCAGCGACAGTGGTGGGCGCCAAATGCCCGCTCATTACAGTAATAAGGAATTGGGGATTTTTTCCGTTAATTCGGTTGTGGGAGTTTCCGTTTTACCTGCAGCGGGTATGGCATGGTCTATCCAGCTGGACAGCAAACCGAACGTTGTCCTGGCAACAATCGGGGATGCGGGCACCCGACAGGGCGACTTCTTTGAGGCGCTGGCTTTTGCCTTGGAACGTCAATTGCCAATGGTCTTTCTCGTTGAGGACAACGGTATTGGTATCTCAACCATGACCGCGAAAATGAATCCACTGGCAATCGGTATGCTCAACAAAAGCATCTGGCAGTTGATTGACGGTTGCGATGTGGATGCGGTCTATAATGTTGTTCATCCGGCAATCGAAGCCGCCCGTGCGGGGAAGGGTCCACAATTCATCTGGTGCAGAACCGAGCGTATCTCGAGCCACTCCAGCGCGGATGATCATCGCAAATACAGGCCTGAGGAGGAATTGGCTGAACTTGAGGAAAAGGATCCGATCAATCGGCTCAGGGACAACCTGATTTCTATTGGTGAGTTAACTGCTGAAGGCTATGAAAAATTAAAGGGCCAGATAGAGCAGGAAATCAGGGATGAGTACAGCCGGGCGCAAAACGAACTTGATCCGCACCCGGATGACCTGATGAAACATGTTTTCGGACCATCCACCAAGGCCCCATCACTCAATTTGACGCTGGAAACAGATCAGCCAAGAATGGTGGATACCATCAATGCCACTTTTCATGCGGCAATCAAAAAGAGCCGCGAAGTCGTTTTCTTTGGCGAAGATATCGAAGACCCAAAAGGCGGTGTTTTCAGCATGACAAAGGGTCTGTCCACATTGGCTCCGGAACAGGTCTTCAACTCTCCTCTGGCAGAATCCACCATTTGCGGAGTATCGGTTGGTATGGCGGCTTACGGAAAACGGCCGGTGTTCGAAATCCAGTTTACAGATTTCATCTGGCCGGGCGTCAATCAGCTGATTTCCCAGTTATCGACTCTCCACTGGCGCTCCAACGGGGAATGGGCCGCGCCGGCAGTAATTTATGCTCCCTACGGTGCGTACCTGCCAGGCGGCGCCCTGTGGCACAGTCAATCCAACGAAGGCGCTTTGGCCCACTTCCCGGGATTGAAAATAGCCATTCCTTCGCGACCGGATGATGCCGCAGGTTTGTTCTGGACCGCATTGCATGGTAGCAGCCCATGTCTCATTTTTGTCCCAAAACATTTGATGTGGACGCCTCAATCTGTCGAAGGCCCAATCCAGCCGGTTCCATTTGGAAAAGCCGCTATCAGGAAAGAGGGAAATGAGCTGACCGTTGTGACATGGGGCAACGGGACCGAGGTTGTTCAACAGGCACTGGAATTACTCGGTGATCCCGGGACCATGGAAATAATAGATTTGAGAACTGTTGTTCCCCTGGACATGGAGACTATCAGTAAATCGGTGGCCAAGACAGGACGTCTGTTAGTTGTTCAGGAAGATGTGGAAACCTGCTCCATCGGCCAGAATATCATTTCCAAAATAACCGAAAACGGCGAATTATTCAGCCGCCTCCAATCACCCCCCACCCTTATTGGACGGCCTGATGTGAATATCGGTTATA
>JAUVDD010000247.1 GCA_030595525.1 Puniceicoccales bacterium | reverse complement strand
GGCAACAGTGGGCCCTTGGATAAGTCTGTTGAAGGCGCCATCGAATCGGGCAACCTCGTAACTGCCTCGGTATTGAGCGGTAACCGGAATTTTGAAGCGCGTGTACATAGCGCAGTTAAGGCCAACTTCCTGATGTCGCCGCCCCTGGTTGTGGCATATGCTCTGGCAGGTCGCGTGGATATCAATCTGGATACCGATTCGCTAGGAAACGATTCCAATGGTCAACCGGTTTACCTAAAGGACCTCTGGCCAAGCCATTCTGAAATAAATGAGGCAATGGCATCCGGTATTCGACCGGAAATGTTCACCAGCCAGTACAGTGACATCCTGAATGCCAATCCGGAATGGGCTGAGGTACAAACATCGTCTGGAAGTCTGTACGAATGGAAAGACTCAAGCACCTACATCCAATTGCCGCCTTTCTTTGACAACTTCGGCATGTCAGCTGGAACAATTACCTCATTTGAGGGAATGCGCCCATTGGCAATTCTCGGTGATTCGGTAACTACTGATCATATTTCCCCAGCCGGTGCCATTCTTGCCGAGGGACCAGCCGGATTATTCCTGCAGGCAAACGGAGTAGAGAAAAATGATTTTAATTCCTTTGGTTCACGTCGTGGTAATGACAGAATCATGACCCGTGGTACTTTCGCTAACGTTCGAATCAAGAACCTTATGGCGGATGGCAAAGAAGGGGGTTACACCAAATTACAGCCTGAGGGAGATGTTGTTCCAATCTTTGATGCCTGTGAGGAATACAAACAGCGCAACACCCCTTTGATCGTATTTGGTGGGGTCGATTACGGTATGGGTTCCAGTCGGGACTGGGCAGCAAAGGGCACCAGCTTACTCGGCGTGAAGGCCGTCGTAGCTAAAAGCTTTGAGCGTATCCATCGGTCAAATCTGATCGGAATGGGCGTGCTCCCGTTGGAATTCATGAATGGAGATAATGCTGAATCACTTGGGTTGGCGGGGGACGAAACCTTCAACCTGAAGGGTGTCGACGATGATCTGCAAGCAGGCCAAACCGCCGAACTCGAAATCCTTCGAGCGAATGGTGAAACCACTACAACTACGCTTAAAGTCCGCATAGACACTGGCATTGAAGTGGAATATTATCGACACGGCGGAATCCTTCCGTATGTTTTAAGAAGCCTTTTGGAGAGTTCCAATTGAACTAAACAGCAATCCTCGAGCCTTTTTTGTATGCCGAAGGAAGAACCACAATTTCTGGTAAATCCATACGATGACCCTGTCATCGTGCAAGTGCTTGGAAAGGCATCATTTTTAAATAGTTCTCCCGTAAAGGAGCTATTTGATCGTTTGGTTAAGCACGGAAAATCCCGCTTCATAATCGATTTTTCCAGCTGCACTGGTATGGACAGTACTTTTCTCGGAATACTTGCGGGTTTGGGAATCGCCATGATGAAAAAGGATCCACAAGGTTCGGTTGTACTCTGCAGTCTTGGGGAAAGAAATCTCGAGCTTATTGAGAATTTAGGGCTCCATCGATTATTGACTGTAGACAAGGGCGAATCTTCTGATCTCGGTTCTGATTCCACCAATTTGGAATCCCTCCAGAAGGGCGGAAAACTACCAGAGATTGAAAATGCCAGGATGGTGCTTCAAGCACATGAAAACCTCGTTGCCATAGATTCATCCAACAAGACCAAATTTCAGGATGTTATTGCTTTCCTGAAAAACCAGGTCGAAGGAAATTAAGGACGGAAAGTCATGCTGCTCTTAGGGTTATGTATCGGGCTGACACTGGGAATTGCAATTGGTTTGATCCTCGTCTGGTTGTCCCGCCGGGATATTGTCCGAAAGGACGAGCAGATGCAATTGTTGGAACAGGAGAAGACTATTGTCTTCGACTTTGTGCACAACATGGCGGAAGCCATTGGAGAAGGGGTTGACCGGCATGAATTGTTTGAACGAGTGGTGCATGCTGCGATTCTCAGTACAGGAGCATTGAGTGCCTGTATTTTTGAGCGAAACGGGGATTTATTGAAAGGTGTAGCTGTCGAGGGTTTGTTTCCTCCTCATCGTCCGTTACCTGAAAGCGTTAAGGCAAAAATCACCTCCCGGGCGAATTTTGTTGAACAAGTACTAAAATCGGAAGTTTTCAAAGTCGGAGAAGGCCTGGTTGGAAGGGCTGCAAATACCGGAAAAGGCATACTCATTGAAAACGCCCTAATTGACCCTCGGATTATTAAGCATCAGGATCCGGCTCTTGAAGTGCGTAGTGTGATTGTCGTACCGATCAGCTTTCTGGACAGAAATCTGGGAGTTCTTGCTGTGGTCAATCCATCAGACGGTGGCGCATTTGGAAAAACCGATTATTCACTGGTAGAGAGTCTGGCTGAACAGGCAGGTTTGGCTATCCATAATCTCGACCTGATGGCTACGCAGATCGAGAAGAACAAATTGGATGTTGATTTGGGACTGGCTTACGAAATCCAAAGCATGCTCTTGCCAAAAACATTCCCAGACGTAGCCAACCTCGACATGGCCAGCATCTATCAGGCTGCACAAAAAGTGGGTGGAGACTTGTTCGACGTATTTGGGCTTGGACCCAATAAAGTGGGGATAGCTATTGCTGACGTATCAGGGAAAGGCATCCCTGCCAGTCTGCTTATGGCCATTTGCCAAAGCAATTTGCGTCACCTTGCACAAAATATTGAATCACCTGCGGAGGTATTGAGAGAACTAAATGAAGTGATGCTGGATGAAACACGTCCAGAAATGTTTGTGACCATAATCTATGCTGTTCTTGATTTGGATTCGGACGAGCTGGTATTCGCTCGGGGAGGGCATGAATTGCCGATTTTAGTCCACAGCGAAGGTGATGAAATCCGGGTAAATCTTCTTCCTGGTGAGGGAATGGCACTTGGATTGGTCCCGGACAATATATTTATTACGGCCATAACCGACATCCGTATGCCGTTCAGAAAAGGGGATATCCTGACCCTTTACACTGATGGGGTGACAGAAGTGACCAATAGCGAAGGGATGGAATTCTGTAACAAGCGTCTCGGAGATGTCATAAAATCTCTGCATAAGCGCGATTCGGAAGAAATCGCCAAGGGAATTCTGGACAGAATTTCACTGTTTTCCGGTAGCGAAAGTCAAAGCGATGATTTTACAGTGGTCATAGCAAAGCACCTTTAACGAAATTGACGGTTTTAATTGAAATTCGTCTGGGCATTTGCTCTAAACCACACACACTTTTCGTTTTTGTGAATTAGATGACCGACTTATTGATCAATAAATCATCATTACCTGACAAAACAGGGCACTTCGGACCATACGGTGGATGTTATGTTCCGGAAACCCTCATGACTTGTTTGCAGGAACTTCTCATTGCCTACGAAACAGCTTCAGCAGATTCGGAGTTCAAGAAGGAACTTGATGGATATTTGAGGGAATATGCCGGTCGGCCAACAGGGTTGTATTTTGCTGAAAACATGAGTCGCCAGCTGGGTGGAGCCCGCATTTACCTGAAGCGCGAAGATCTTCTTCATACAGGAGCACACAAGATCAATAATGTTCTGGGCCAGGCAATTTTGGCCAAGAGATTGGGGAAAACCAGAATTATTGCAGAAACCGGAGCCGGGCAGCACGGAGTGGCTACAGCGACA
>JAUVDD010000183.1 GCA_030595525.1 Puniceicoccales bacterium | reverse complement strand
ATGGTATTGTCTGCTGCCGGACCGGAATCCAATGCGTCCAGCAGTTTACCAATCAGAGCATCCGCATAAGTGATGTTTGCCAGATAGGCCTGGAGAATTTCCTGATAGCGACCTTCTCTCCGGACCAACTCAAGATCCTCTCTTCTTGCTGCAGCCATCTTTTGCCCACCCTCGGGAACATCATCAAGATCATTTTCCATGATTGGAGGCGGTGTAATTGTCCCCTTTGGGTACATGTCAAAGTATTTGCGGGGAGCGTACCATGGCAGGTGAGGCCGGTAGATGCCTGCTGCCAGGAAAAAGGGCTTGGATGGTGGCTTCTCCAGTAATTTGACCGCCCATTCGACCATTTGGCCGTCTCCCATTTCCTCATCAGACATATCCCAGGCACCCCAGTCAAATTCCCTCGGATTGACCGGAGGTTTTTTCAATGCCTTAACTTGAGGAATCTGATTTAGAGGAAATTCATCGGGCCATTGGAAATCAGGTACGTTTTTGTTCCCTATCCTGTGTGACTCGGCCTGATAATGGCTGTCAAAAACCTGATCGAAGAAATCATTCCAATCACTTCGGCGGTTATTGCCTGGAGTGTGGTGGTGCACTTTCCCACCACCAGCAACATAGTATCCATTGTCCTTGAAATGCCTGGGAATGGTGGTCACATCCGGAAGGGCTTCGTGCCAATGCACACTGTTGTCGTAGATCCCGGTAGTGGATGGGAGTAGTCCGGTAAATGTGGAGACCCGCGATGGATTACAGACCGGAGCCATCACGTGGGCATTGGTGAATAACGTTCCGCGAGCGGCCAGGCGGTCGATGTGGGGTGTTTTCACCTGCGGATGACCTTCCAGGGCATTAACCCAGTCGTTCATGTCATCCACAATGATCATGAGGACGTTTGGTTGTTGCGATTTCGCAGGAACAAGAGGCGCAACAAGACACAGGATCACGGAGGATGAAACAAGGGCAGTGAATTTTTGCTTAAGTTGCATGGTAGTAGAGAGAATGAACGGGTGATTGTCCTAAATATTGATGTCCCCGGATTTCGAAAGGGTGTCTTGTGAGCTCCCGATTGCTTGTTTTATAGCTTTGATTTCCGCAGTCAGGTGTTTCTTGAAAAGGAGGATATCCGCGCTATGAATAAGAAAATTGGCCCCCATTTCAATGAACCGGGCCTGCTGAGTCGTATCTCCCCAGAAGTGTATTCCTGCTCCGAGACCTGCTGATCGTGCCTTGCTAAATATAGTTTCACAGGCGGCAAGAAAGTCCGGATGATCATATTGTTCCGGTATCCCAAGACTGCAACTGAGGTCGTGCGGTCCGATTAAAATCCCGTCTAGTCCGGGCACTCTCACCAGATCATCAAGTGCTTTGATTCCATCAACACTCTCCACATTAATTATGAGGATATGCTGGTTGGAATTCTTGGAAACGTACTCCTCCAAATCCGGTTCCATCTCTTCACCATTGAGCAGCCCATCCAGCTTTTTTCCCTTTATCGGTCGGTACTTTGTCGCACCAGTCAATTTGCGTACCTGCTCGACTGTTTCAACGTAGGGTGCAATGACCCCACCTGCACCTCCATCGAGGACCATACAGGCTGAAAACGGATCGGGTGATGGTATGCGGACGAGCGGGGGCAGGCCAATTGCCGCGTAACCATGACACATCCAGCTCAGCTTGTTGCGGTCGAGGGCGACGTGTTCTGTGTCAATAAAGACAAAGTCTAAATCACAACCCGGGAGAACGTCCATCCATCTGGGCGATTCAGAAACGATTAATGTCCCGAATAGTGTCTCTCCATCCTTTAGGCGTTTACGTAGTAAGGTTGCACTCATGGCTTAACTTTAAGTTTCCCAAACATTATCCTGGTACGGGACTGCGTCTCCGTTCCACTGTCCCAGACAGCTCGGAACTCGCCGGGTGCCACTTCGCAAAGGGTTGGGTATGAGTTTTTAACGCCTGCATCAAATAAAGTCTTCTGCTGACTCCATTCTTTTCCCGGCGACTTTGTTTTATATCGTAAGGACGTCCGGCCACCATTGGGAAAGCCCGGCCACGTCTTGTCGCGCTGTGCTGGTCCATCATTGTAGACATAGATATGCCCACCATTCATTGACTGGCTAAAATGACCTTTCGACTTGGCGTTATGCAGTTCCGGTTCTTCTACGGCGGCACTCCATGTATGACCGCCATCACGACTGATGCTCGAATAAGCACGTGGTGGATCTGTGGTTTTGCTTGAATCGTCATAATCGGCGGTGCGCATGACTATTTTCAATTCTCCTGGTCCCCATTGCGCGATGTTTCCCTCGTGAAGGAACACCCGAGCTTGTGTCGGTTGCGGTATGTAGGCTTCCAGCTTCCATTCCAGCAGGCTCGTGCTGCTGAGGATGAAATGGTCCCGGCTACCTCGGGGATCCGATGCCAGAGTGTTTCGATGGGCCGGTAAAAGGTATCGTTTTTCACCATTGATCTCAGTTTCCACAATGATGGCATTCGTAATCAGTGGCCCCGTGTAATGCATCGCCAACTCTACCGGGATCCAGGAGCGCCCACCATCCGCACTGTAAGCGGCTGCCAGCTGGGATTCTTCACTGTTTTCCTGTTGGATTGAGCAGCGCATGGCAAAACACCAGATGATATCCTGGTCTTCTGGCTGAAAAAGGACAGGATTGGCATAGGCAAATTGAATAGCTCCGTGGCGGACATCGTGATCAAAGATAGCGACGGCCTCCCCCCACGTGTCACCATCATTTCGGGATACCATGGCAAAGATGTCTCCCATGTCTTTTTTCCCGTTGATCATAGCCCCAAATGCCACAACCAAATGCTGTTTTCTCCAGTGCAGGATTGTTGGCTGCCATATCCTCCAAGAATCCGGATGTTGCTCCACATTGCGAATGATCCGTAAGCCGGTAACATCGCCTTTATGGTCGATTTCGCTACCATGGCTGTTGAGTTGTGCCATTAGGGCGAAAAGTATATGCAAGAGTAGGGATTTGTTCATGGTTTGATTAAACAAATTATGTGAGCTTTAGCCAAATGATATCAGGTGGTTCAAAAATAGAACCGATTCAAGCATTGGCAATCATCCTTTTATAAGAATTTAGTCATTGAATCAGGAATGACTTACCTATCCCCAGCTGTTCCCTTTATTCAGAGAATCTGGGCGAGGGGAGCGCTGTTAGGAAACTCGCAAATTGGGCTTACGGCGCAGGAGTTGGTTTGGTCTCCTGTGAATTGGTTAAAAGGGCAGGGAAGGCTGGCAAAATCCGTCCTAAACTCAACCTAATGATCCGCATGGGCCTTGTGCTTGGATGGGGTATTTGATAATCCACCAAGATACGTGCTATACAAATTTGCTACAATCTTACCTGCCTTCATTTTTATTGGCAAAAAGTGGTAGAATTTGGAAATAACTAATGAACACCCATGCCACAACCTGACAACAAAGCTCTAGCGGTCATACGGGATCGTCAGCGGCAGCGTCTCGTTTTCGGTGATGAACTGCTGAATCAACTTGCCGATGAGGCCGCAGCTTTGGATACAACGACGTTCATCATAGAGCTCCCTGAGCATATTCAGAGCGTCTCAGTCTTCAGTGATGCCTCCGGTACACAGAAGAACATGGAGGTTGTGGACCAACGGATCGAGTTGAGAGTTCCTGCTCTAAACACAATGATGATTGAATTTTAATAAGGAGTAGAGAATAATGAATACACAAATGCTTTCCCGATTCATAAGACCGATTTTCATTTTGAGCGGATTGTTTATTATCAGTCTATTCAATGCAGCTCAATCCGCATCGGCGGCAAGTGATCATCCCAATATCATCTTGATCTTGGCGGACGATCTCGGCTGGGCCGACACCACGCTGTATGGGAAGACCTCCCTTTACGAGACGCCGAATATCGAACGACTCGCCGCACGCGGCATGACTTTTACCAATGCGTACGCGGCCAGTCCGATCTGCTCGCCGACTCGCGCCAGTATCATGAGCGGTCAGACTCCGGCACGGCACGGGTTGACAACTCCCGCAGCGCATTTACCTGAGGTCCGCTTCAAGCCCATCGCGAATACGAAAGGTCTGCCTCATCAGAAAAGTACCAACGTCAGGTCATCCACTCGGCTGGATCCCTCAATTCCGATACTTGCCCAGTTACTGAAGAACGCGGGTTATTCGACCGCGCACTTTGGCAAGTGGCACTTGGGCCTGGAACCCCATTCTCCATTGGAACTCGGATTCGATGTGGACATTCCCCACTGGCACGGACCCGGGCCGAAGACCAGTTACCTGGCGCCATGGAAGTATTCCAATCCCGATTTCAAAGAAGGCGAACCCGGCGACCATATTGAAGACCGCATGGCTGAAGAGGCCATCGCGTGGTTGAAAAACC
>JAUVDD010000165.1 GCA_030595525.1 Puniceicoccales bacterium | reverse complement strand
GAACTTGATGCACACGGCAATGCCAGCTCTCCATACTCCAGTTGCCCGTTTGGAAAATAGTCCTCCATCAGGCATTTGAGCATCAGGGAAGAAGCTTCCAGATTGTACATCGTCAAGACGACCATTCCGTCACGTTTCACCAGGAGTTTCCGGATATTACCCAATAGAGCGGTAATTTGTTGTTCAACCTTCCACAATTCGCCTTTAGGTCCACGGCCAAAACTTGGGGGATCGAGGAGGATCGCGTCATAAACCCGCCCGCGCCGGACCTCCCTGGCCACAAACTTGAACGCGTCATCCAATAGCCAACGAATCGGGGCCTTGCCCATTCCGCTAAGTTCCTGGTTATGGCGAGCCCAGTTGATGGCTGGTTTGGAGGCATCCACATGCGTTACTTCGGCACCCGCTGCTGCTGCCACCAGTGTCGCTGCTCCGGTATAACCGAATAAATTCAACACTCGCGGATTCGATCGCTGGGATAATCGCTCCTTCAACCATCTCCAATGCGGTTCCTGCTCAGGAAATACTCCAACATGTTTCGACATGTCCGTTAAACGGGCCTCGAAATTCAATGAGCCGTATTTGATGATCCACCGACGGGCTGGGTTTTTCTTGATTTTCCACTTTCCACCAGCATCCCCGATCTCCGCGGCAGCATGCCGCCATTCGGAAATTTGAGTATCGGCTTCCCACCAAGCCTTTGGTTCTCCGCGTATCAGCAGGTTTTCACCAAATTGCTCCAGCTTCCGTCGGTTTCCACAGTCAACCAAGGAATAGGCATCCCATTCTGAAGATAAAATGACCGGACCGGTCGACATCGAATTTGTTCGACTGATTATTTAATCTGATGAGCAGACTGAATAACAATCGGTTCCTCGGGAACGTTACTCATGCTACCATCGCTGCCGATTTCCACAGTAACCATGGCATCAATTACATCCATGCCATCGTAAACGCGTCCAAACACAGCGTATCCCGATGTTTTGCCATCACCATTGAATCCGCGATTGTCCACCAGATTGACATAAAACTGCGATGTGCCTGAGGACATTTCCATGGTCCGGGCCATTCCGAGAGTGCCTCTCAGGTTCCGTAAACCGTTTCCTGCCTCATTAATGATTGGATCACGTGTCTCCTTCCGCGTCATGTCGGCAGTAAACCCACCGCCTTGGACGACCAAACCCGGTTCCACGCGGTGGAAAATCGTTCCTTCATAAAAGCCGTCTTCCACATACTGGAGGAAATTTGCCACCGAAATCGGCGCTTGCTCCTGATATAGCTCAACCACAATGGTGCCCATGCTGGTTACCAATTCCACCCGTGGGCGTGATTCAGCGCTTTGCTTCAGTTCTTCCGTGTCAACGGTCGGCCAGACACGAGTCTCTCCAACCCTGTGTAAATCCGGTCTTGATTTCCCACGACATCCGGCAAACACCGATACAATCACCAGGGCAGTTATGACAATTAAAGATTTCCTCATGATGCTCATTATTCGGTACATGCTGCGGATTTCAAGCGCCGAAACTCTTCCATGAACACTTCTAGCCGATCAGGGCACAAATTCTCGAGGAACTGACCCATATTTCGGAAGGTAGAGCCGACAATAAATCCATCTGCTGCGGGAAAATACCTGTTTAGATTGTCACGATCCATCCCGGATCCGATTAATATCGGCAACTTGCACGCCATCCGGCCACCTTCCAGGTCGCTCAATTCCGGTTCCGCTCCAGTACGTGGACCCGTTACGATTACGCCATCAGCGTGGAAAAAGTCGGCCTGCCGCACATGCTCAGTGATATCAAGATCTCCCGTGATGGCATGTGAACAATGTTTCTTCCGGACATCCGCAAATACTTGGATAGATTCCGCCCGCAGGGTTTTTCTCAATCGCAGAACTTTACCTGCACAACCTTCGATCAATCCAGCACCTCCGATATGCGCAAACACATAGCCCTCTACCCGAATGAAATCCAAGCTGCAGTTGGCGGCCACTTGCATCGCCTGCTCATTTGCCGCTTCCAGGAGCTGTAATCCGATGGGCTTCCCGGTTCTCATCCGGATCAGACGAGCAATATGCTCCACCAGTTGTACTGCCCGGTCGGACAAGGGAGGTTTTACATACGGAAGATCACCACTGTTTTCAATCAACAAGGCATCCACATTGGATCCAAGATAGATGTCAGCATCCTTAAGTGCACGGTCGACTACCGCCTGCTCACTGCCACCGAACCCGGGAGAGTCTGGTAACGGCATCAGGCCAATCATTGCGATCAAGGATTTATCAGGGAAATCAGAACGAATATTCAGTAACGACATAACTATTATTTGGATCTAGAAAGTTGATAGTCCGACCGGAAGAGAGAGTGTAAAGACCGATCCTTTCCCAAATTCACTTTGAACATCCAAAGAACCACCCATGTGATCGGTCAAACTCTTGCAAATGGTCAATCCCAGACCGGTCCCGGTCCCTTCGTTCTTTTCCTGGAGAGGTTTTTGGTTGAAGGGTTCAAAAACGGTTTGGAGTCGGTCCGGTTCGATTCCCCTTCCCGTATCAGTCACTTTCACAATCAATCTGCCAGAGTCTCCATTTAAGGGCTCAATTTCTACGGACATCTTCACATGGCCAATTTCCGTGAACTTGATAGCATTGTGCAGTAAATTCACAATGATTTGGCTCAATCGCGTGGAATCACCAATCAGGGTTTTCGGAATTTCAGGGCTAACATTGACCGCTAAGTCCAAGTCTTTTTCCGAGGCATTCAGGCGCACCACCTCACTGCAGTAGTTAATGGTCTCTTCAACAAGAAAAGGCACACTCTCGATTTCCATCTTGTTCGCTTCAATTCTCCCGAGATCCAACAAGTCATTCAACATGACCAATAAATTGCGACTACATGTCCTTATGGTAGCCAGGTATTTTCTCTGGACAGGATCTGCGATCAATTCCTCAAGCAAACTGGTCATGCCTACCAAGCCACTCATGGGCGTCTTTATCTCATGACTGACATTCGAAACGAACTGACTCTTCAACCTGCTGGCATGCTCGGCCGCTTGCTCAGCAATACGGGATTTTTCCACCGAATCAATTAACCTCTTGTTGATCATACGTTGTGTTTGTATCCGCAGTATCAATACAAGCATCAGAAGCACCATCAACAGGGTCAAAATAACCAGGTACGTGGATACCGGTTGAAATACCTTTGAATTCACTTGTCCAAAACTCGATGCCACTCTTTGCCATTGCGATGCCCACTTCTGACGATCCTCTGCTGCCAGCATAACCAACACCTGTCTTTTCTGGAGAATATCAACGGCTTGGGCTAATTCTCCCTTTCGTCTAAGCATCTCCGCTTGGGCAGACAATGCGCTAGATGCCGACCAATAACAGGGGAAACGATCCCCCGTGCTCGCGTATTTAAGTATTACTTCATCCACTGACCTTAATGAAGGGCCCTCGTGAAATTGAAGGATTTTCGCCAGGAAGGAATAAAAGGCAACTGCCGCAGAATCTCTTTCAAAAGATCGACGGGATAGACTAAGATTCAAATCAACGAGACTGGCTTCTCCTTCCTGCTCCTCAATAAGCAACGCCAGAACTATCTGCACAAGCGCCCTAGATCGACTACCCTCTTCTTCTACAGAGTCGAACAAGACTGCTTCTATAAACTGGTTTGCAGCTGATTCCTGATGGGTTAGCCAAGCATAGATTGCCCTTTGAGCAAACAAGGCCGACAACTCCGATTCACTTGTCTTTTCGTTAAGGAGTCCTGTAGCTTCATCCAGAACCGCGGTCATTGCATCATACTTTCCAAGGGCAAAGTAAATTTCGGATTTCCTCAGCAGTCCCCGTATCCTCCACCCAGGATCACTCAACATTCCAAGAGCCTCTGCCTTCAAGGAGATTTTATTTGCCAAGCCGGGATTATTTACGGTCAGGCAAATCTCAATCCCCTTATCCAAAAGTATCAGCCTACTGGATACATCAAGTAATCTGGCACTGGTTTTGGAAAGAGCAAGAAAATGCTCCCATGCTAGAGATGTATCTCCACCAGCAATTGCTGAATCAATTAATTCAGTGAGATCTCCGTCTCCTTTTGTTTGCGTCTCCTCTTGTCCGCCACATTGGACGAATGACAAGGAAAACAACAAAAGAAAACTTACCCACCTCATTTCAAGACATCACCAATATTCATTAATGGCAATGGCTGTGGGCTATCCCCATTAATAAAGTAAATCTTCGAGCTGGGATCCTTGGAAATTGCCTTGAGTGCCTCCATTGCCTCTAATTGCAGGTATGCCGGATTATCGGCTATGGCCTCATTGATTTGCCTGATTGCATAGGCCTGCGCATCCGCTAGCAACTCGATCTTTTTCGCTTCTTCCTCGGCTGCTTCGCGCTCAGCTGATGCTTGGGCTAGTAATTGGCCCTGCTCAGTCCGATAGCGTTCCAGTTCCGCCTTCTGTTCTTCAACCTCTTGCTCGCGTTCCTTTTTGGACTCGATTGCTGCCATAATAAATGGTGGCAAAATGATGCTTCGAATGAGCACACGGTCGATTTTCAATCCCTTCGGTTCCAGATCGCTCTGCAACTCCTGCAGCATGTAGTCCTGCAACATATTTTGAGTCTCTTCCAGGAAGAAATCCTCTGCTCGAGGAATG
>JAUVDD010000008.1 GCA_030595525.1 Puniceicoccales bacterium | reverse complement strand
GGCAACGGAATCATGATCGATAGCTATAAATCGTCTCATCCTGAGCCTTATAACCCACTGACCAACAGAAATGCTAAAGGCACCGTCGCCAGTATATCGATTCTCCCTGATATTGTGACTTCAGGAAATGCGGACATATTTGGCGAGGTGGCAACAGGTGGCGACAAGGAAAACACTAATCCCCCCGATGTTGGTCCTAACGGTTCAATTCGTGGTTTAGATGATAAGCAAAATTATGTAGATCCCAATCGGATTTCATATGACTTTGATGCATATTTACCCGACCCAACCATGCCTGACCTGTTCTCCCCTCTCACCACTGTGACAAAGAATTTGGGATCTCCTGGAGACACTACCTATTATAACCTTACGGGTTTCGCCGTAGATTCAAAGGATGTAGACAGCGATCTAACTGATTTCGATCCGGAAACTGGATTAGAGGATGACGAGACTGCGTACACGATTGAGGGCCATGTTGTAATGTATGTTGATGGTGATGTAGATATTAGTGGTATGATAAAATTGAAGAAGGATGCTTCCCTTGAAATTCATGTTACTGGAGATTTCAAAATAATAGGCAATTCCTCATCGATTGTGAATCCCACCAGTAATCCGACCAGCCTGATCGTATATGGACTTGGCAAAGACGATCCGGCTACGGTTGTTGACGAGACTCCGGAATTTATCTTAGCGGGTAATGGAGCTTTTTACGGTGCCGTCTATGCGCCTAATTCCGATGTCGAGCTGAATGGTAGTGGTGCTGCCGGTGAAATGTTTGGTGCCGTAGTTGCCAAAACAATCACTTTTGGAGGAGGCTATACATTCCATTACGATGAAGACTTGGCAGGTTATGAATCCGATCTGGCAATGAAAGTTACACGATGGGTAGAGTTGACAGGTGCCGGTGAGCGTAAGAATATGGACACCATCTTGACTGATGGCCTCTGAACCGATCCATGTTATAGATCCCAGTGCTTCCGTATACCTGAAATTGTGGCTCCTCGCCCTGGCAGGATTGGTCGTTCCTTCAGCGATCGCGTATTTCTGGCCGGATTTGAGTTGGGTGGGTAAAGCGGAACGAGCCCACGAATTGTCCCTCACTGAGAAAGCTTGGAAGGATCCATGGCTGCCCATTGATCAAACACAGTTCAGTTCTGGATGGGTTCGATGCGCTTCACTTGAGGATGCCGTTAATTTGGATCAGAAAATCGACGACGGCCACCTACACACCGGCAAACTGGTTCTCTCGGAAGGAGGTCTTGCGTGGCGAGACCAGTAAAAAGTGGATATCGCTCGACCCGGCAACGGGTCTTTGTGCTCGTCGATCAAGACTCTGCCAAGGGTGTTTTCTTTACATGGGACGCAGCAGAGAAGTTTGCTGATGCGCACCACTATTCACTGGAAAAACTGATGGAATATGAGACCCGGAGCGATTATCCGGATCATCTTCATCTAATGGCAGCAAAATGGGATGCAGATTGGATTTTCCAGGGTGAATGGTCACGTAGAACCCCAAATTGGTCTTCGCCTCCTAAGCAAATCCGTTTGGATCATTATCATGCCAAGGGGAATGCTTTCCATTTATTAAGGCATCGCGAATTCGAATGGGAAGAGGGCCTGCTCCTCAGAATCAATCCGATGGCTCCCGACAGCGCTCTTGAATCACGCGCGCCGACCCCTACTCCACTTCCCGAGCAGAAGCCTCACTGGCAACCACAAATTTCTCCGCTAAAGCCTCTTGACCCGATTCCTCAACCAGAATTACAGAAATCAGAAAATACTCATATTGAGCCGAAGAAGGAACAGGTATCTGAACCAGTTAAGAAGTCTTCTCCATCTCCAGGAAAACAGCTTCCCCGAATAGTTATTGAATCCGCGAAGGCTGCTAATCTCAAAGAATCCGAAACAGTAAATGAAGTACTTCCTAAAAACAAAGAGGATCAGGGTGCCGGAGAAACGGAATCACCTCCCAAGTCAATAAACGCAATCGAGCCTGAACCGGAATCGGAATTAGTTTTGGGCCTGCATCCAGAAAAGGAACCTCCTAAACCGGTAGTTCAGCCGAGAATCCCTCAAGGAAAATCAAAGCTCAAATTAACGCCTGCAGCAGTTTCCACAAATAAGAGTGATGATAAGAAGAATCAGGACCAATCATCCGCGAAGAAAAATTCGAAAGTCAATTTCAAGAAAAAATCCTCACTAAGACTAAGAGGCAAAGCTGGCCCCACTCCTATTCCGTCTTTCCAACCAGCTGCCATTCCCAAATCCAACACAAGCGGAAAATCCAGTGTCGAATTGGCTCAAGCTGATCCAAAAGCCATGTCTGGCAAGAAACCAGTCGAAGTAGAATTTACCGGAAAGCCGAAACGCATCTGGTCCCTGAAAATCCTCTTCACACTCACCTCTGTGGTGATTTGCTGGACTGTCGGCATCTATTGGGTACTCCGACCAGAACCAACAGCTGCAAGTTTATTGGCAGAAATTACAACCATGAGCCGGGCCAAAACAATTGTTGTAGAACCGAACATGGTCTTTTTTCAATTAGAGGTGGATCCTATGTATCAGGAACGCTACATCCGAAATCTCAAATTAAAGCCGGTTTTAGAAGAGAATTCAATTCCCATCCCGACGTATCACGCCTTGGACACTTGGGAAAAACCGAAAACCTTTATTCGCCCACCCTATGCAGATGTCGAAGTGGACGAATGGTGGGACTTCAGGAGAAGGGACATCAAGTATGGGTTCACCAAGACATGGGAAGACGGGAGCGTCCTGATATTGGACTTTGAATCAGACACAATAATGGGTTGGGTCGACGTGAAAGTCCTTCCCGAAGTGTTAAACTAAGAGACTTTTTCCTTAGAAAATCTTCTCGAGAGTAACAGGTCTGCCCTCAAGTAAGTAAGCTTCTTTGAAGGTTTCATTCGATAGAATAACCGCATTGTCATCTCTCTCATGTACTGCACCAGCCTTGACGTGTTCTGAACGTAATCCACCCAGGTACCAACGACTGTCTGCCATGTAGACGAGGTCTCCCTCTTCTGCTTTCAACAGTTCCATGCTCTTCCGAGAGATTGAAATCACTGAGTTTGGCATGGAATTGTCGATAATAACAGGAAGACGCGGCACTTTCTTACCAACTGTATGGTTTGGTGTCCCACCCTTGTATTTGGCCATTCCTGCATCGAGAGTGCCTACTGTCAGGCCAGCAATTTCTTCCGAAGTCTTAGGTTTGGTAAACAAAGTGATTCCGACCCCGAAGATTGCCGTAATCAGCATTCCATAGGCTGCCCGCATGTAGATATAGATATTGTTCTCCGGGCCGCATACAAATTTGGAAAGTGGGTCAATCCACTCCGGATTCCAATTTGTAATCAGCGTAAAAACAGCTCCTACCACCATCGAGATACAGGCAGCGGGGGCGGTAAATCGTTTCCAGAATACCCCAAGGAAGATTGTAGTAACAATCGATGGGATGATGACCATGATACCCTTGTAGTGAATTTGCATCAGGCTACCCTTTTGCCGGGCGAACCAGATGACTAATAATACACCAATCACGGTAGCGATGACTGAGGCCCAGCGCGCTGCTTTCAGATAATGCTTATCATCTGCATCAGGCTTTATCAGGGGTTTGTAAATATCGTAGATGCCAATTGCCGCACAGGCGTTGATCAGCGTATCGATCGTCGACATCAAGGCAGCGGTCAAAGCTGCGATAACAAATCCGAACAACAAGGAATTCTGGTGCAGAGTTTCCCAGGTAACAACAATGAAGGTGTGGAATGTATTCTCAATTTGGATGGGATCCAGCCCTTCCAAAGCTCCACCAACTACAGCCTGTTTGACTATCAATGATTTGGCAATCCAGCCAACCGCACCAACGATGATTGCCGAAAATGGCAGAGTCACGATCACATTAAAAAGAGCCGCCTTGCGACCATCGTGCACGCTCTTGATGGCAAGATACCGCATGATAAAGCCCTGATTCATGAATGAGAAGGCAATGCTTCCTGCTAGTGCTTCTCCCCAGAATAGTCCCGCGGTATTGAATTTGGGATCATCTGTTAAATGAACGAACGGCAACCTGTGAGTTTCCGGGAGGTATGCCCACCATTCTCCGAAGCCGCCGAGTGCCGCAACTCCTGCAAAAATAGCCAGACCACCTGCTATGTAGAGCATTACCCCCTGAAACAGGTCAGTGAAAATAACAGCGGTTTGCCCTCCGAATGTTACGTAGGCGCCAAGGAATATGGCAACTATTGGGACAGTATAAATCAGCGGCATCCCGAACATACCTTCCAATGCGATTCCAATCGTGAAGAGATTGTAGCCAATATAGAAGAACATGTACGCCAGGATGATGCACACGGCAATGTACCGGGCTGTCCGGTTAAACCGGCGTTCAAAGTACTCCGGAATGGAACGGACTCGTGCAAAATAAATGATCGGTAACCAACCAAACATGAAGAATGGAACGATGAACCAGTCATTCATGTAGGTCATCGTGCTGCTGGTCCCCGTCAGGAAGCCCTGTTCCGAATACTTCAGATAACTGTAACTGCCAATACCCGTGGCCACCATGCTGGCGGCCGCCAGCCACCAGGAGAAGCGCTGACCACTGAAGAAAAAGTCGTTAATGTCCCGACTGAATCTTGAAAAGTATGTTCCAAACGCTGTAATCAGGATAAAGTACCCAACAACGATTACACCAATAATAATGCTCGCTGTCAGCGGGAGATCGATTCCAAAACCGTGTTCCATGATCTTATACCCCTGCGTATGGAATTTTCAATGCTGCCACAATCCACAGGGCGTGAATAGTCGCGAAAAAGATAAAGCCCAATATGAGGACCCAAAACCAAAGTTTGTCGTGACCACGATCCATACGACAGGCTCCAGTTCGAAGTATGAGGAATATTCCGATCAAGAAAAATCCACCACCAAATCCATATAAATATAGATAGCTGGTCCAAGGATTCGCCTCACCTAGCCAGGCAATTATCAGCCGGGGATAGGTATAGATAAAAATGAGCAGGACTAGGGTCACAACTGTCCCCAGTACTATTGAACGGAGTGAAGGTAGGTTATTTGTCATCTTCTTAACGGGCCACAAGAGCGCTGAATGTGCCCCCCAGTAATTGGGCTGTCAAGCGTACGTTAGTCATTAAGAATAGTAGTTGATCTGAAATATCGACTATTCCAAGATCGGCTCAAAGTAGAGATGAATGAAGGAGAGACAGTAAATATGTGGGATCAGCGCTTCGCTCAGGATGCGTATGTTTATGGAAGAGAGCCAAATGAGTTTCTCAAAAAATCCTGCAGGAAATTAAAAACTGGCCGGATCCTTTGCCTCGCTGACGGAGAAGGCAGAAATGGTGTATATTTAGCCCAAAAAGGACATGCAGTCATGTCCGTGGATGCTTCAGCGGTAGGTCTTAATAAAACAAATCGCTTAGCCAATGAGTGTGGTGTATCAATCAAGACAATCGTCGCTGACTTGGAGGAATATGAAATTGAAAGTGAACAATGGGACGCCATCGTTTCTATATTCTGTCACTTATCCATTCCTGTTCGACGCATCCTTCACAAAAAGGTAGTCCGGGGATTACGACCAGGAGGTGTCTTCATTCTGGAGGCCTACACGCCCGACCAAATCGAACTTGGCACCGGTGGCCCCAGAACAAAGGACTTGTTGATGAACCTGGATGCTTTGAAATCAGAATTGAACGGGCTTGTATTTGATCATGCTCAAGAGATCAAAAGAGAAATAATCGAAGGCACCTTGCACACGGGCATGAGTGCTGTTGTACAAGTTGTCGCCAGCAAACCACGTGTGGAATGAAAAGTTCTGATCAGTTCAAGCTTCATTTTAGCGCACATCCTCCCCTCTTAATGGACCATAGTGGCAAACGACAAGCGGCGGTTGCCATGATTATCCGGTTCGATTTCAATCATCCGGAAGTACTCTTAATCGAGCGTGCAAAAAATGAGAACGATCCCTGGTCCGGTCATCTTGCCATGCCAGGGGGACGAATCGAATCCATCGACAAGAGTCCCAGGCAAGCCGCTGAACGGGAAACCCTGGAAGAAATTGGAGTACGATTGGATGATTCCGATTATCTTGGCCAACTTTCCGATATGGACGCCGACGGTATTCCCATGGTGATCTCATGTTTCGTCTACAAATATTCATCCACAAATCCATTTATA
The DNA here is from genome assembly GCA_030595525.1 of Puniceicoccales bacterium. Classification (GTDB taxonomy): domain Bacteria; phylum Verrucomicrobiota; class Verrucomicrobiia; order Opitutales; family Oceanipulchritudinaceae; genus Oceanipulchritudo. The sequence goes on along the minus strand of JAUVDD010000008.1, from coordinate 11,474 downwards.
TTGGATCTTAAGGAGGTGGCTGATGCATTTTGGTTCCCATTATACCTCATGGAGGATCCATCCAAAACGATTTCCATCGTTGGAGATATCCCAAACGGCCGTAAATTTTTCCCAGCCATTAAAATTCCCGGCAAATCGCAGCCACTATGGGGAATTACCTACAAGCTCCTGCAGAATCTGGGAAAGTAATACTATTTCTCCAGTTCAATACCAGGAGCATTTGATAAGGCGTCCAACAATATTCGGCCTGGAAGGGGCGTAGGGGCATCAAACGCAATTCGAAAACCTACATCACTGAATCCAATGGTAGGATTCTTGTCTAATTCGTAGAGAGAGTCCCATATGACCTCCGATGGTGACAAGGCTGATCCTCCACCAACGGAATACGAATCCTTTTCACTATCATAAAAATACTCGGCTACATTGCCCATTAAATTTTCAATAACTGCGGCACCCTCCAAATGATTTCCAACATCTGCAAACCAGAGTAAATCATCATTAGAGGAATTCGCCGCTTTGGCTTCGATGCCATTAGAAATTTTCGTGCCACTTGGAATGAAAGAATCCTGATCTGGCCAACTTGAATGGTGCTGTCCTAATTTCTCCTTAATGAACGTCCAATGCATCGCCCAGGAACTATCGCGCAAATTTGGGCGTGCCTGATTTGTTATAGCCAAGGATGACAGTCCCGTGAATTCTTTCGTGCTTGGGATTCGGCAATTGATTGTTTCCGCCCATGCCCTTGCAGTTTCTGGTGTAATATATGTTATGGGTGAAAAGCGGTTGGGTCGTTCCTTGAAATCACCCAAAACAGGCACTTCCGCGGTATTACTCTGGATTTGCCAATTTGCAGGAACATAAAGTTCTCTATCAGTCCCAAGTGTCCAGGCTCTCGGGCCTGTTCTCCAAGCGATGTCCTTTTGCAGGGAATCTGATCCGAATGCACTCTCAGGAAATGTGTGAGAGAAGTTATTCCAATCCACGGATTCTGAAATCCAGTCAAAAAATGCACCCACCGAAATCTCGTCAGATCCGAGATAAAACCTCTCAAGATCAGGTGACTCAACCAATACAAAGGTTAACATATAGTCATCGACGCCTTCATCGAATCGAAGGTTTTCACTCTTCCAGGAATATACAACCCACTTGCCCTCTGGATCAGCTTCAACCAGTTGCCATCCATTAGCCCCTGGACCAGCCCCAACCAGAAGCTCTCGATCAATTCGACGTCCTTGTTCGAATCCGAGAGATTCCAATTCTTGAAGAAAACCGTTAACTGCAATAGAACTACTTACCCCAGCTAAGGCATTTACATTCCTGATAAAACCATCCCGCAAAGTTACTACTTCCTCCCGGCTCTTTTTAAGAATCGAAGGATCCAGACTCAGATAAACCAGTCTGTCGTATTGCCATGACTGCGGGAGCAAACCAAAATCCCATCCACTTGTTGCGTGATAGGCCCACAGATCACCACGCTTGGATCGATCAACTTGTGTCAGAAGCGCTTTGCCCCACAACGACTGCAATTGTTGGGTCAACGATTCTTGTGATAACCCAGACTCGAGTAACACAGAAGCGACTCGCTTCAATTGATCCAGATCCGTTGACTCGATTGGCCAGTTTTCCATGGAAACCAATCGTCGCCAGGCAGCCCAACGGAGACCATCCCAAGCCGTTGTGTTCAAGTAACTAATAAGATCCTTGGAGGATGTTGATGCATTAACCGCATCCAGATCAGCTAAGCCTTCTAACAATCCTAGAGCACTTTCTTCAAGGATTTCGAAGGACCAGACTTCTTGAACACGCTCTGCTAATCCCGGAAAGGCACCCTCCCCAATGGAATGTAAATCGGACTCGAGGACGGATAATTCTGATTCAAGACTCAAGAAGTGATCTGTCACATTTTCGTCAAACTCCACTTTCCATTCATTTAAAGATGACCACTCTTCAGTTGGTCCTTCGAAAGGAATGTCAAGATTGTCCAAGAATCCCGCGAGGGATTCGGAAATCAGGATGGAATGAAAATCGCGAATCCAATTATTCCTTTTATTGGCGGAGGCGCTTGTATTCTCAGCAAGCTGCGGGAATCTAAGAGAATCTTTCAACTTTAAAGATTCTTCAAAGTTTCTTCTCCAAGATTCCATCTCCTGACGTTTCTTAATAAAAGCAACATTGTCCTCCTGCAGACTTGAGACCATGGATTGCGGCACAGTCTTTTCAACCCTGCGTTTCCACGCTTCGTTGAAAGCATCGTCTCCATACACCATTAAACCGAGTGCGGTATACCAACCGGAGGGATCAGATCTTTCTGCCAATGCCTTTCCTACGTCCAATCTCAATGAATCCAACAATTTCATTGCTTCACCTGAATTGGAACGAATGTTGTCTATATTCATCCGGATGGCTGGAATTTTCGCAATTGAGTCAAACTTCGACTGTACTACTTTCCACCGATCCAAAAATGGATCAGAAACAAAATCAGGATCCAATTTTCTCACCGTTTCCAAGTCATCTTCAAGATCGGGCATTGAATACGCTTGTTCCAGATCCAAGCGGGGCACATCCTCGCCAGTCAAAGGTTTGTAGTCCCGGTATAATTCAATCAGCAAGTTGAATTGCTCAGAAGCGCCATTTCCGATACTGACGTACCTGGAATCTAAAACTAACATGGATTCCTCGGCAAATGGCTCCTCCTTGAGAAGTTCAGTCAACTGATCTAAACTGCGCTGAAGACTTGAAATATTGTCCAGCAACTCCTGTAGTGAAGTGCTTCCTTCTATGCGCTTATCACACCATTCAAGTACTATGGAAAGGCTATTGAGAGTCTGCTGGGATATTATTTGAGTGCTGTTTTTGTACTGGTCAATACGCTCACGAGCATCATCAAGATAATCTGCAGAATTTAGTCGATTTTGGATTTGGTCTCCCAAAACCCTTTCAAACTCCAAAGGAGGCAACCGTTCATCAATTTCCTTCAGCGATGAAACTGCATTCACTTCTGATAGAAAGGAACGAATTTGATCCAAGTCCTGACTCGCCTTCCAATTACCCAATGATTCCTCAATACTATGAATGGATTTGGATAATTGGACAATTGCAGCTTTTTTGTCGGATTCCATTCCAACCAAATCATTTTGGCTGATACCCGAAATAATCCCAACTTGCTCTAACTTTGATCTTAACTCCTGTGAGTTGAGAAAATTCAAGAGGGAATTCAGATCCTGATCCCTACTCCACGCATCTTTAACCGAACTATTTCGTGCATATCGCAGTAATCTAGGATACCAAAGATTCTCTGCATCAGACAGATATGCAAACGCCTGCTCCGGATTTGGATCAAATTCTTTAGAAACTTCAACATCTTCAACTTTGCTTACAGTTGGTTCCACCAAAACTGGTTCAGGTTCCTTCGATCGTGTAAAAAAAAACCAGGCTCCAATGGCAATGGCCGCTATGAAAACAATCAGGAGTACCCATTTTAGAGGACTTTTCTTTAGTCCACCCGTTTCGTCGTCTCCCGTTGCCAAACTCGAATCCAATCCACGGCGTCTGGGTGGTACTCCGAATACACTTTGTTCATGAGGAAATTGTTCCCATTCAGAAATGGACGTTAGTTGAGGTTCAACACTATCCTTAAATTCCTCCGAAATATTATACTGAAGATCTGTCACACACGGGATGTGGTGCAATGCTGAACGGAGACATAGCAGCTCTTTGCCATCCAGATGCCCAACAATGGCATCCATCCATTCCCCCACTACTGGCTTTGCAATAAAGATAGGTATTCTAGGGGAAACCTGGGTTCGGAGATAAGTCAGCCATGCACTGAACATCTCCGCTTCATCCATTTCACTCCCATAAGGTAAGCGAATGTGCTCTCCTGGCACAGTTTCCTCCGGAAGGAGTTTTTCAACATTTGAAGGTGAGAATGGCTCTAACTTGTTCTTTATCTCGTATAAAAGTCGCAGATGCCGAACTGAGTCGTCCAGTCCCTCAGAACTTATCATACGGTTTAAAAGCCTTAAAGAAGGCTTAAAACCTTCGTTATTCGTTGGCAATTCTGAGGTAAGGCTATTTAGCTGCTCCTGATTAGAATTAACAATTTGTAGAACATCTTCCTCAGTCGTTTTGCTGATACAATCCTCTCGAAGCTTTTCAAGAATCCAGAGCAATTTTGGCAGGCTTTTCCTTAGCGGTAAATTAACTGAATGGATTGCAGCTACCATGGGGTAGCGTGCACGGCCCTTCCCATCACTCGACGCCCACATGCGGCCAATTATTCCTTCTCCTCCACGCTGGGCAACAAACAGGTGATTGAATCCTTCCAGGACATCTACCTCCTGCATATTATCCCAAGTCCCAGCATCTATAAGTCCTCCAATTCCCCTGACGTAGAAATCACGTTTCAGAATGGAAAGTGTCTCTGTTGTTACACCTACATCTGGAATATGGTCATCCCACCCAGGATGCTTTCCGAAGATTGTCAGGTGCATCCCCGGTCCCGCACCTGCCGGGGCCCCCTTAGACTGAAGAAACTGTTTATAAAATTCCACGCTAATTCATCAGGTTATCAAATATGGACATTTGCGCATTGAATCAGTTTGACCGAATCAAAGTATCCTTTCTCGGCCAATCCTCAACATTCGGAAGTGGTTCCTGAAATTCAAGGCTTACGATCATACTGTAATCCGTCTCTTCATCCCTTCGCTGCACAAGTACATAGAACTGCTTATTTCCGTCTCCAGAAATAAATTTGCTGGAGAACAACCACTGCAGAGGAGCCCATGAACCAGCATAGCTTAAAGGATTAGCATCCGCTTGGCCCAAACGGAAAAACTGTAGTGACAAATTAGATTCATTGAGAAGCACCTTTCCAACTGTTTCACCAGTAGATCTCCTCGTGCGAATCTTGGAATCCGCGTTCAAGCTAACCTCTTCCCATTTGTAGTTAATGTGCGGATGCACTGCCGGACCAAGAATCTTTTGCAGAATTTCGTTCTGTGTGTCCTGACCGGGGAGACTGATTGTGACAAACTGGGATTCTCCCCCATCGGCAGCAAGGCTCCTTCCCAGGGCGGCTACAGGGCTGATTTGCTCCCTGATCCTTTCAAAATAGCGTTTATTCTGGCTTGAAAATCTTTCAACTAAAGGAGGCTGCACTTCCTTATCAACATGGTCCAACGCTCTGGCAACTTGATCCAGTTCTTCAACCGAAAGACTGTCGGAGGATACCGGCAATACCAATGGGAATCGTATTTGATCCAGAACGGAATTGAGCGACTGCCGGTAATTCTCAGCCAGCTTATTGAAGTAGGAAACTTCAAATAGGTCTAAAAGCTTTTTGGTGGTGGTCCCAACAGTGCTTTCCATCGGACCGGCATAGTCTACCTTGGTTGAACGCAATCCGGACAGGACATCGTCGTAAGCGTCTATCCTGTCACGAAGCTTTCCAATTGGATTGACCCCTATCCCATCGCCACGGAATGCCTCCATCAATTCCCTGTACCGGGTGACTCGTGAATCCAAGTAAGCGATGTTGCCACTATCCAATGTGAGGAAGTTCTTGTCGAAATAGTCGATTTTTCCGACCTGTTCAGTCGACAACGAAGAAGATATGATATTATTGATTTCACTTTTGGCCGCACTTAACTGGCGATTAATGTCCTGGAACAAGGTGTATTCTTCATCGATTGTATTTCCTTCATCACCGTCGACCAATTGATCCACTCCAGGAAGCTCCTTCTGGATCTCAGCAATGGTAGATTGTATGGTTACCTGTGCAGATTTCAGCTCCCGTTCATAGGCAATTCCCAAAAGGAATGGCTCTTCACGAGACAAGACTCCCTTTTGTATGATAACAGATTTTTGCTGACTAAACTGCTCAACCGCAGGCAGTAAACGATCAAACAGAATATCAGAGGCCGGCTTGATGAAATCACTTGTAGCCATAGGATCGATACTGGCCACCGCATTTATCAATGCCTTCTCGGCTTCCTCAATTTCGTTCATCTGTTTCAGCATCGACTCGATCATAACAAGGTTCGCCTGCTGGCTGGATGATTTTTCCTTAACGTACCCAATAAACTTATTCAGGGCTGCACGGATTGGTCGATTTGACTTTAAGCTCATTCCCGCTGACGCCCACTTTGGTGGCCACATGCCTTTTGAATCCGGAGATTCCACATACAGCCAATTCGCAATTTTTACAAGCCGGGGATCACCCGCTCCCCCAGTCAGATAAGTCATGAGGGACGGCACAAGTTCACGACAGTCATCGAAACTGACCGAAATACCTTCCTCGGATTCTGCGATTTGACGTTCCAGCCGGATGAGTCCCGTGAGAGCATCTCTAGCTTCGTTAGACCAACTCGTGTCAGGTAGCTCAAACTCTTCATGAGCACCCGCGATCAATGGCCTTAAGACACCCGCCTCGTATACGACCTTGAGCGCCTTCTGGCGTTCAATTTCACGACTGGTCAATCCTGATGAAATCCACTCAACAGGTTTAAAGATGAATGGCGTATCGATTTTCTCACGACTAAATCCCTCAAGTTGACTCAGGAAATCTATGTATTGCACCTGCTTTTCGCCAAACGGAATAAGCTTCTCTTCATTGCTGAGGAATCCCTCTTGAACGGGGGAAACGTCCACAATGGGCAAACGCCATCTATCACCGTTCCACAACTTGTCGGAAGCCGCCAAATCCCAGTATTCCTTCTGCTGGCCTATACTCGATTTGAGAGCAGAAGCACTTAGCCAAGCCAGTCCCAACGAAAGAACAAGAGCCACAAATCCAATTCCAAAAACAAATATTTGTCTTGTTCTAACCACCTTATTGGCGCTTGTGGCTCGCGTAACAAGACTCTTCTCCTTGAAGATTTTTTCGATGTAAACATCCCTCAGGAATAAAGCCCCTTTTCGGACAAAGCTAATTTCTTCCGGTAGATCCTTAACTTCCAAATCCAGTGCGGAAGCTAGTTCCTGGTCAAGAACAGCACCTTCCTGCAGGGATGAAGTTAAATATATTCCCCTTAAGAACAAAGGTTTCTGAGCCCATTCACCGGCTACAAATATAAGTTCCAGAAATCTCCGCAGTCTCGGGAAAACCTGTTCAAGCGCACGAGGGAAATTGTATATTGAATCGACTTGATCCAACCAACGCTCACCGGGTTCCACACTGCTGTGATCCGGCTCACGGATGAGCGCATAGCGCCGTTTTTCAATCGAGGTGATCAAACCAGTCAGGTATTCATCAACCTGCTGGGGGTTAAAGGGTGCATCCAACGGAGCTGGGTTAGACCAGCCAACCATTTGGTGCTCAAGTTCAGGATCCTGCAGGCCCTTGAAGAATTCACGAAAACCGGAAATCAAGTCAGCCTTTGTGATATAGATAAAAACCGGAAACCGGATATCCAGAATTCTCTGAATCTCATCCAATTGAACGGCAATTTTCTTTGCTTTTGCTTCTATGTCTGCAGATGAATCCTTAATCAGGCTATCTGTCGGAATTGCCAGTATCAATCCATTGATAGGGCAATCCGGGCGGTTCTTTCTCAATAATTCGAGAAACTCCCTCCATTCGTTGGTGGATCCCGCAGCGACTTCCTCGAAAAGAAGACGTCCGGCAGTATCGAGAATGACCCCGTGATTGGTAAACCACCAATTCATGTTAATGGTACCACCGATCCCCTGCTGCTCATCCTGAAGGTTCGGGGGGAATCCAATTCCACTACGTCGGATAGCTTCAGTTTTCCCTGAGCCAGGTTCACCGACAATCACATACCATGGGAGTCCGTAAATGTCTTTTCCATGCTTCTTATACTGTTTGATACCGGATGAAAACTTCTGGCGCAAGTCATCCAACTTTACCCGTGAATCAGCACCACTCAAAGAAGAAGGAGATCCAGCGTTGTGCTGCTGCATCACTTTGTCCATTTTCTTTGAGCTCTTCTTTTTCCTGATTCTCAGGACAAGGGCATAAAGGCCTCCCAGCAAGGCCACTACAACGAAGATGACAGTCAGCAGGACAAGTAAAGTCTTGTTTCCTCTCACGATCAGAAACATGACAGAGAGAATGGACGCACCACACATTAAAGAGATTCCCGCTTTCAGGGGTCCCGGTAAATTTAGGAAGGATTGGATATTCATAATTCGCCAGCCTTAATCACGAAGCGGTTCAATCTGTTTTTGGTCGATTTCCGTCACAGAATTGGCGAGCTCTGAAGACGAATTAAAATAGAGGAAAATTACTGTCAGGAAAACGGCAATTGCCACTCCGGCAAAACATATCAGAATTCCAAAAATCTTGGGTGCGGGAGCAGCAATAAGATTTACGGTATTGGTAGACCGATAGGTATCCGGGACAATCCGCTGGTGCAAGTCGCTCTCCAGAAATTCCCTGAGGCGCGGTTCCATACGGGATATGTAATCCGTGATCATTTCCGGTTGGCTAAAGTAAATCCCGGTAAAGCCCAATCCAAGACAAACGTAGAAGAAGGATAGAAGTTCAGGTTTATCCGGAACATTATCGGAAAGTATGCGATCCATATCATCGTAAAAGGATTCATCACCGGAAAGCTCATTATGATCGTAAGCTATACGATTGGCGTCCCAATCACCGGCACATTCAATCCCAGATTCAACAATCATGGAATCAATGAAGAAAATAAGTGGAAGCTTGATCTGCTTAAACAAATCAGCAGTCAGCCGGTCCATACCCGCTTTCTGTTCTATCTGGTTTAGGAGATCCGTTACCTCACTTCGAACAAACTGGTAATCAAGATGACCCTTCTGGCCGATTCGATTGATTTTGCAGATGTATTGAAATGCAGGTTCACAAATTTGGACAAGTTGCATTGGAATTTAATCGGGTTGAATTAATTTGGAACGGTCATGTAAAGCGTCACCTTAAAATCGGATTCCTCCATACCGGGCCAGCGGAGAGCCATTGCTTTCTCACGCTTCAACATGTCCCACATACGTCCGCTGTCGGCACGTAGAATCCTGTAGTATTTCAAATTTGATTTAGCGGGTAGTTCTGGAGGAGGAATTCGTTCTTCCTTAACCTTGATGCCGTATATCGGTCGCCGGATAAAGGCTTTCGGCATCAGTTTGAATTTGTCCTGATCCTCCACCAAACCAGTTACCACCCGGTGTTCTTCACTCGTCTCGATTCCAAGGAAATAATCGTTTGGTTTGCTGAAATGTTCATCTGTCATATCGAGTGTGAGGAAATCATCTTCCTTGTTGAAGGAAACTTCCATAAAGCTGGAGCTGACAACACCCTTCAGGAGGTTACGAATCTTTTCAGTCACCTCCTTGAAGACAGGCAGCGGATCCTCATGGTTGAAACGATCTATCTTAAAAGCATCCTGAACAGGGCTCAAAGCACTCAATTCACCGAGCAGACTATGCAACTCCATGAAAAGGAAAAACGGACTGATGTTTTCAACCTCTGCCAACAGTGGCAATCGAGCTGTAAAATGATTCAAGGTTCGCAGCCTCAACATTTGCTCCAACTGAAGCCCCCGAAGCAATTCCATGTTAAAGCCTCCCTGATTGATTTGAACGACCAAACCATCCCGGCTAGCTTCCAACTGAGCAGCAAGATCATAAACCAGTTTCCTGAGAGGAGGCGATCCCTTAAGGACCATTGTTGGCGGCGCATAATTGGGATCTTGTCGGCATGAGCCGATTTCCTGCCCGACACCAGGAACGACCCGTATCAGAGGAATTGTTTCCAGATCGGTTAAATCATCATCAGGAAGAACCAATGAAGCATTTATCTTCCTCAGCGGAATTGGGCGTGGATTCTCCCCAGTATTTTCATCCCGATAACTTTTCTCGCCCACCTGGTAGTGCACCCTGACTCTGGCTTCACCGGATTCGGATTGGGCATAAACATTCGCCCTCATTTCATCCCACTGGGGAACTCCCAATGAAATGACAAATCCGGACCGAAATCGAGCCAAAGCCTGTTTAAGGTCCAGCGTGGGGACTTCTGCATGGTCTGGAAAATCGACGATCACCCCACTTTTCATGACAACTTTCAACCGTTCAAACCGCACGCGTTTGTTGGCCAAATCGTCTTCGGAAAGCCGGGCTTCCACCACTCCATAGGGATAAGCCCATGACAAATTTCGTTCACTAACGATTCCATCGTTTAGTGACCGTTGGAAACGTTGCAAGTGATGCGGCTGTAAAAACAGCCCTTCGTGCCAATGTATAAAGGATGTCATCTAAATGGATGCTTGGTTTGTTGACGGGCTTTCGGACCCACCATAAGTTCTTCTGCGTAGCTGGATAATAGTTCGTGTAGCAACTGATCTACAGCTGTATCGTCCATATCATTAGCCATATCTTCATATCTCTGCCAGCATTGTACTGCTTTAGCTTTCAGGAATCCTCCACCACCCTCAAGCTCAACCGCTTCCTTTATCGCTTCAGGTGAGAATTTCTCCCGGTGGCGTGAAGCAAAGTTCCGCCCGAGTGGACCCAGTGCACCCAGCAAACTTGTATTTACCCGCCTTGACAGCTCCATGGATTCAGAAACGTCAGCAAAGCTGACATTAGGACTGTTCGTGAGATAAGCACCAATCAGGGAGCGCAAATCCGCCCGGCAGAGGGACAGCAGCCAGATGATAGTCGTCCAACCACCCCGGTCATCTACCAGCAAGATAATCAAGTAACCGTATGGCCCACTAAACTGGTATTCGCTCCTATGGTGGCCGATGAAGTTTTACAAAGGGTAAAAGATTCAGGGCTTCAGCCATCGCTTGCTGGTGACGACGTTAGTCAGCACGAGAAGCTTGATTTACCGATGGCGGAAGTCGACGCGTATCCCTGGGATACGGCTGAATGGCAGTAGTTGATCAGTTATGATACGAATCTGTTAAACCCATCGAACGTTAATTCTTTAATTATGTCTGACATCCCTCATAAACCAATCGCCGAAACCGGACTTGCCGTGAGCATGCTGGGCCTGGGTACGGTTAAGTTTGGTCGTAACGAGGATGTTAAATATCCCGAGCATTTTGAGATTCCGGATGATCAACAGGTACTGGCATTACTATCACAGGCACAGGCTGCAGGTATTAACTTACTGGATACCGCGCCAGCTTATGGCGCAGCACAACAACGACTAGGTAAACTGGTGGGTGACAGTGATGACTGGTTGATCTGCAGCAAGGTGGGCGAGCGCTTTGTAAATGGTGTATCTGAATATATCTATACCGAAGCAGAAACACGCATGACCGTAGAGAATAGTCTGCGTGAATTAAAACGTAATGTCCTGGATATTGTTTTGATCCACTCTAACGGCGATGACATGCATGTTTTACAGGAAACTGCTGTAATGGAAACTCTGTTGCGTTTAAAAGAAGAAGGCAAGATAAGAGCGACTGGTATTTCAAGTAAAACTGTTGAAGGTGGACTGCTTGCACTGCAACATCTGGATGTGGTGATGTGTATGTATA
>JAUVDD010000193.1 GCA_030595525.1 Puniceicoccales bacterium | reverse complement strand
AGTTTTTTCAAACCAATATTGGAGAAAGAATCTTGAATATGCGCGATAACCCGCAAACCAAAGCAATAAAGGGATATATTCCCGCGTTGAGTGAAACCTCGTTCAGTGACTGGTGGGAGCTTACCAAGCCGCGCCTTAGCCTGATGTCGGTGGCGACGGCAGTCCTCGGATATTTCGCAGCGGGACCAGAGGTTGATTATGCTGTCTTCTTCAGCTTGTGCTCAGGTACCACTTTGGCCGCATTTGGTTGTGGGGTCCTGAATCAATGGTGGGAACGTGAAGCAGATGCAAAAATGGATCGTACAGCGGATCGTGCAATTGCTGCAGGTCGCATTTCCCCAACTGAGGGACTCATCTTTGGGATTTTGTTATCGGTAGCGGGCGTCGCCTTGTTGGCATATAATGTCAACATGATAGCTGCGGTTCTAACCGCGGCGACAATCCTTCTTTATGTCCTGGCTTACACACCTTTAAAGAGGATAACCCCATTGGCTACCGAGATTGGGGCTATTCCGGGAGCGTTGCCACCGCTGATTGGGTGGGTTGCCGCGGGTGCTGGCTTCAGTGCAATGGGATGGGTTCTGTTTGCGATCCTCTTCGCCTGGCAATTACCGCATTTTATGGCGATTTCATGGATGTGCCGGAAGGATTATGAAAGGGGAGGATTTCAAATGCTGTCCGTTTCCGACAAGACCGGCCGAAGTGTGGCATACAGGGCCTTGATCTGGACAGTTCTTCTTATCGGCTTGAGCTTGCTGCCTCTTGGTGAAGCGCAACTTGGTTGGCCGTTGTTGGTTGTGTCATTAGTTCTTGGATACGCGCATATTGCGCCTGCGATACGGTGGGTGCGTAATCCGGAAAGCCAGGTTCATGCCAGGAAATTGTTCATCGCCACATTAATTTATCTTCCTGTTTATCTCGGCGCCCTGGTTGCCGACCGTTTCTTTATCTAACTTCCGATTTCTAAAAGCATGAAGTGGTTATCATACATTTGGATTAGTATTCTTTTAATCATTACAGCGATATCTGTTCCACAGTGTCTGCACAATGCAGAGAACGGATCGTTTATTAATATTGCCGGACAACAATCAACGTTGGATCCACAAGGTCCTGTTGCGCAGAACCAGTTGACGATTTTCTATGTGACATTATGGGTGACGGTTTTCCTGTTCGTAACGGTTGGTGGAGCATTGGCATTCGCAATGTGGAAGTTTCGTCAGCGCAAGGACGATGATCCGGATTACATACCTCCTCAATCCCATGGACATCCTTTAGTCGAAGTGGGCCTGGTGATAGGATCGGCGGCGCTCCTGGTGATCATCGCCATACCTACATTCAGCGGGATTCTTTTCCAGAGCCAAGTGCCCGTGAATCAGGATGGAGAAGTCATTGAGATCAATGTGACCGGGTACCAGTGGTGGTGGGGATTTGAATATCCTGAACATGGATTCCATACCGCCAACGAAATCGTTTTTCCGGCAGGTAAGGTTGTTAAACTGAATTTAAAAGCGAATGACGTCATCCACAGTTTCTGGTTACCGAAATTGGCGGGTAAGATGGACCTCATTCCCGGGCAGCAAAACGAGATGTGGATCAAGGCGGATGAACCCGGTTATTTCTGGGGGCAATGTGCCGAATTTTGTGGAGATTCACATGCTTACATGCTCTTTCGTGCGAAGGCGTTAGCAGAAGAAGACTATGCTGATTGGTTGGTGAATCAGCAAGCTCCCTCAGTGAAGGGTGGGGCGGATTATTCCCCGATAAACGTATCTGGATCCAATGCAACACAGGTTCTTGAAGGTGCCCGTTTGTTTATGGAAAATTGTGTACGATGCCACAGTGCGGATTCCAAGGTGCAGACCATGGGACCAAACCTGGCTCACTTTGGAAGTCGCAGCAGTATCGCTGCCGGATGGTTGGAAAATGAACCTGAGAATTTGGAACACTGGATACTGCATCCGGATAAAATTAAGCCCGGCAACTTCATGTGGAATGGTTTTTCGGATCCCAATGATCCGGCGGGTGCTCCACTGATGGAAGGGCTGAAGGATGCCAACTTGACACCGGAAGATGCCAAGGCACTGGTGGCTTATCTTTATTCGCTGAAGTAAAGGAGGAGAAATTTCTATGTCTACGACACATGAGAATTATGGAACGTGGAGCCGTCCACTGAAGAAGACTGGTCTGGTCGGATTTCTGACAACGGTTGACCACAAGAGAATTGGAGTTGGTTATGCGATCGGGGCTTTGTTCTTCCTGTTGGTAGGAGGAGTGGAAGCGTTGATCATCCGACTGCAATTGATGTCGCCCGAGAATAACCTGGTTGATGCGGTTACCTACAACCAACTGTTCACCATGCACGGAACGACGATGGTTTTCCTTGCGGTGATGCCATTGAGTGCGGCCTTTTTTAATTTCATCATGCCATTGCAGATTGGTGCCCGTGACGTAGCCTTTCCGAGGCTGAATGCGCTGGGACTCTGGTGTTTCTTTGCCGGTGGGATTATAGTTAATCTAAGCTGGTTCTACCAAGCAGCACCGGATATCGGCTGGTTTGGTTATGCGCCTCTGACATCTAAGCAGTACAGTCCGGATATTGGTACAGATTTCTGGATCATTGGATTGCTGATTCTGGGAATCGCGTCACTGGCTGGTGCTTTTAATTTCATTACGACGATTTTGAACATGCGTGCCCCCGGGCTGAGCATGATGCGATTGCCGGTTTTTACCTGGATGACCCTGATAACATCCTTCCTGATAATATTGGCATTTCCACCAATCACAATCGCCTTGGTCGAACTGCTGTTTGACCGGCATTTCGGGACGCATTTTTTCAATGTTGCCGGTGGGGGAAAACCAATCTTGTGGCAGCACATTTTCTGGATCTTCGGTCACCCGGAAGTCTATATTCTGATTCTTCCCGCGATGGGTATCGTTTCAGAAGTCCTGCCGGTGTATGCACGTAAACCATTGTTCGGCTATCCACTAGTAGTCTTTTCGGGTGCCGTGATTGGTTTCCTTGGTTTTGCGGTGTGGAGTCACCATATGTTTACAACCGGACTGGGAATCGTGGCCACCTCGGCATTTGCATTCCTGACCATGCTCATTTCCATTCCCACTGGCGTTAAGATCTTCAACTGGATTGGTACGCTCTGGGGTGGGCGAATCCGGTTCACCACACCCATGCTATATGCACTTGGATTTATCTGGATGTTCATGATGGGCGGATTTACCGGGATCATGCACGCTTCACCGCCGGTTGATGCACAGCAGCAGGACTCGTATTTCGTCATCGCCCACTTCCATTACGTCCTGATTGGTGGATCTATATTCGCACTTTTGTGCGGGATATATTACTGGTTCCCGAAAGTTACCGGAAAACTGATGGACGATGCCATGGGCAAGATCCTCTTCTATACGGTATTCTTTGGATTCAATATGGCGTTTTTCCCGATGCACATTCTCGGAATGACCGGGATGCCACGCCGGACTCATACATACAAGGCTGAGATGGGATGGGCCGAGCCGAATTTCTGGTCCACCATAGGTGCATTGATTCTCGGATTAGGAATTGCCTCAGTGGTCATTCAAATAATCTACAGCTGTTTCAAGGGGAAGAAAGCCGACAGCAATCCATGGGATGCTCGTACCCTCGAATGGGCGACAAGCAGTCCACCTAAGGAATATAATTTTGGATACACGCCTATCATCAAGGCTCGTGACCAGGTTTGGGAAAATAATCATGGTACAGCAGAGAAGAAGATGGATAAGATTGCTCCGGACCATCATGGCATTCACATGCCTGACCAGTCATGGTGGCCACTGATTGTATCGATTGGCTTGTTTATAGCCGGTTTGGGCACCGTATTTAATCATCAGCCTTGGGGAATGCTGATTCCATTTCTCTCCTCAGAGTCGATAATCACACTTTTCCACATTACTGCCCCGGGATTGTTGATTACAGTCCTTGGAATCTACATGTGGGCATTGGAAGGTCCCGGTGGCTATCATCTGCATCCGGATCCCGAAGAGCTGAAAGGTGCCATCGATCCGAAAGAAAGCGGACTTTGGGAATAAGAATGATTACCTGTTCGAAATGAGAAATTTATTGGAGAAAAAACATGTCTGACGCAACAGCACACGCAGATCCACTAGAGGAACTGAAAAACACCAATACGGGTGTGGAGAACAAGAAAATGGCCATGTGG
>JAUVDD010000102.1 GCA_030595525.1 Puniceicoccales bacterium | reverse complement strand
TGTCGGCAAACGAAGAATGCGTTCATGGAATTATCGAGTAATCCAGTGATGATTTTTAATGATGATGGTACATTTATTGAGGTAAATGAACCATTCAGGCAAATTGTGGTTCAAGACAAGGAAAGTTCGGGATTGGGCGACATGTTACCCGGGGCAATCCTGGGGAAGCTCAAGAGGCTATTGAAACGTATCCGTGGCAGGGAAGTATTCTGTTTCCAGCTAAAATTGAATGATCGAGCCTATCGTCTGAACGGCAGGTTTCTGTCACGTTCCAAGAGTGGCTCGAAATATCTGGCCCAGTTTGAGAAATTATCCGAGTGAAAAAACCACGTCATCCCAGTGCGCTTGAGAAATGAAATTATCGTGGATGGGAAACTCCATGAGCTTCACATCAGCAAGGAAACCGTCCATATCATCGAGAAGCGGATGAATGAATTAGGAAACGCCGTGGATGTAGACCGGGTATATGTCTTCACGTTCGACTGGGAAGATAAGGTTTTTAGCAATATTCTGGAGTGGTGTGCCCAGGGAGTTGAATCGCATATAGATGACCTGCAGCAATTTCCGATTAGTGAATATCCATACTGGACCGATCGACTGGTTAAAAAGCAGTGGATTCAATACGAGGATACCTCAAAAATGCCAAGGAGCGCATTCCGTGAAAGGGAAGTCCTTGTGGCACAGGGGATTACCTCAATCATGATCGCTCCAGTGGTAGTAAATGATATAATGATTGGTTTTGTTGGATTTGATCACAATCAAAGCGTGCGAATCTGGCATGATCAGGAGAAGAAGTTTCTCGATACCTTCAAATATGAAATCGAGAACCTTTTAGAGAAAGGTTTGAAGGAGGATTGAGGTCCTCTCTAAAACTGATAATCTTCTACCAGTCGAGCGATACTTGGGCTGAAGTACTGTTTTCCTGCCTTAGCTGCTTCGATTGCCTTCTGGAGCTCTTCCAAGCCGTAGGCTTTCTCAACGTATGCAATGGCACCGTTCTGAAGAGTGGTATGGAGGGTCTCTTCGGACAAGGAACCAGTAAAAATAATTACCTTAGTCAGAGGTAGCTCCTTGTGGAGAATTCTCAGAACTTCCAGCCCGCTGACTTCCGGGAGTCTCAAATCCAGGATGATCATCTCAGGCTTTAATTCGCGGCAGCGGTCAATGGCGGTAGCACCATCCCGTGCATCCCCAAGGAAGTTAATATCTTCTTCTCCATTGAGGAACTCCGCCAGAAGTTCACAAACAAGTTCCTCGTCTTCGATTAAAAATAGCGAAATTGGCATGCTAAATAAGTATTTTGTTGTTGAGACAGTGAATGTCGATGCTCAATTCAATCGTTTTCTTAAAAGGATTTAAATGTCATCCTCGAAAGTTGTCTCCATTTGCTTCCTGTGACGCATGACTCGATCCTCGATCAAATCGAGGGAAGTCTGAACAATATGCCCCATTCGCTCACATTTGAGAAATCTTTTATTTTTATGGTACTCGGCCATGCCTTCGCGCAATTCATGGATTTTCTCCTCTGTGGAAATACGATCTTCACACATGCAATGTAGGATTCGACGTACCCGCGTCTCTGCCAGCTTGATTCTACGGAAAATAACCGATTGCTCCTCTTTCTGGTACTGCTTGGCGGTTTGAAGGTTGAGTTGCTCACCAGTAAATTCCACCAGCGCGTTGTTGTCCTTGAAAAACTGCGGGAGATAGAACTTCAAACGCCCACTGTAGGATTGCTGGTCAAAATCCATCGCACGTATCCGGATTTGCACATCTTCAAAATCCGGAGTAACATCCACGACAAAATTGTAAGCCCTCATATCACCAAGGAGCCTGAAGAAACAGCGTTCATTGAATTTAACGAGTTCCTTGGCCAGTCGGATTTTATTGATGTGCGGGACGTTCATCCATTGATCGATAAAGGCATCACCAGGTATACCGACCACATGCTCCTCGACCAGAATATCCTCTGAAACGAAGTAATGCATGCGGTTAGGAGAAAGAAGGTGCTCAAGCTCCAATCCGTATATTCGTGAAGCATCGGATTTCTTTATATAGTAGTAATCCTGATTGTCGTTGTAGGAATTCACTACACGAATGCGAAAAGGGTTGCTGTTCCCAAAAGTACAGTAATCAACACGATCGACATACAAGTGATCAATGAAAGAAGTGTCTCCCTCGGTTTTCAGCATCGCGTAAATTATTGTCAACTGCTTGTTCAGGCGCCTCCAAATCTCTGGCCTGTAGATTACAGTCCTCCAGAGAGTGTCTTCTCCGTCGGGACCATAAAGTGGCATTGCCTCGACCCATTCCAATAATCGTGAGTAGGATACAGGAAGGTCGAATTCGCGATTATACTGTTTTAAATACATACGCAGGCCATCACCAACGGGATACATTGGCTTCTTCTTGGTCGTAAATGCGTCCAAAACCGGTAGAGGATCTTCCTGCATACAGCACATTTGTACTGTGGAATGCTCTCCATGCAAGCCAAGTGTCCTTTTCTGAATAAATTGCGTGTCCCCAAGAAAAGCTTGAACAGAAGGCAAATTTCAGAACAAGTAATGGTTTTGAAATATATGATCATCTGTGGACCAGAAGAAACGGAGCCTGACAGTAGATGCCGAAAAGGCGGGCTTCCCAGAACGAACGATAAAACAGGGAACACTTCCCTAGTGGAAGAGAACTGGAACCGGAGGGCTAAATGAGCGCTCTGATTTTGGCTATAGTTTTTACACTTGGCATATCGGCAATCTGTTCCCTGCTGGAGGCATTCATCCTCAGCACGACAATGGCCGAGGTGGAGAGTCTTAAAAAGCAGCATCCCGAACTGGGGCGCCGTCTGGAAGATTTTAAAATCGGATTAAACGAAACCAGTTCAGCAATCCTGACCATGAACACGATTGCCAACACAGCAGGTGCCATGATGGTGGGCGCGCTGGCGGAGCGAGTGTTCAACAGTTTCTGGCTGGGGGTCCTGTCAGCATGCATGGTTCTGGGAATTCTGATATTCTCGGAAATTCTTCCCAAAAACATCGGGGTCGCTTACAGGAAACAATTACAGGTCTATCTGATTTATCCACTGTGGATTGTCAGGATGTTAATGAAACCGTTTTCACTATTTGCGAACAAGATGCTGACTGTAATCCTCGATCAAGAGGAGCCAACAGAAGAAGAACAGGAAGAAGAAATCCGGTTATTGGCAGAAAGAAGCGCCCAGAGTGGTGCCCTCAGTGACGATGAAAGGGATATAATTTCAAATGCCTTAAGTCTGGATGATGTAAACGTTGAGTCGATTATGACTCCGCGAACAGTAGTGACATTCCTGAGGGAGACCCTGACCGTCGAGGAAGTTGGGATGGAATTTACCAACATACCATTTGCTCGATTGCCCGTATACGGGGAAAATATAGACAATATCGTAGGAGTAGTGCGCCGCCGCGACATCCTTGAGGCTGGTAGTGAAGGCAGAGTCGGTGCAACCATGCAGGAACTTAAGGGAGACGTAATATATATCCCTGAAACAGCATCCGGAATGCAGGCCCTGCAGCAATTCATGGAAAAACACCAACAACTGGCAGTTGTTGTAGATGAATACGGCTCCACTGCCGGGGTGGTCACAATGGAGGATATTATTGAACACCTCCTCGGGGAAGAAATCTACGAGGAATCTGACATAGCCGTAGACATGCGTGAACTGGCCAAAAAGCATGCCGAGCGTTTGCCCAGTGCTACACCCGACCTACCTCCGGAGCCAAACGGATCATAGCGATAATGGATGCGGAAATGGAACTATCTCAGCCAGCATACTGGGTTCATGATCTGAACCCGACCATCATTCAATTTACCGATGCAATCGCCATTCGCTGGTATGGCTTGTCCTATGTGGCTGGATTTCTGATTGGATTCGGTCTTTGGATTCTGTACCGGAAACGTGGAAAAACCTCACTCTCTGCTGAAATGCAGGAGAACCTGGCCATGGCGATGATTCTTGGCGTGGTGATTGGTGGTCGGCTCGGGTATTTTCTTTTGTATGAATTCTGGGATTTCCTCAGCAATCCATTGATTTTCTTCCAAGTATGGAAAGGCGGCATGGCCAGCCATGGGGGATTTCTTGGGGTTGCAGTTGGAGGAATCTGGTTTGCGCGGAAATACAAGGTATCCCCGTGGCATCTGGGGGATCTTATTGCTTCGGTCTCTGCACCTGGGCTGATGCTGGGACGGATTGCCAACTTCATTAATGGAGAGTTGTGGGGGAAAATTACGGATGTTCCATGGGCGGTCATTTTTCCGCAAAGTGCAAGAAGTGGCATGCCTGTACAGTATATTGAACCACGTCATCCCTCACAACTGTATGAAGCCGGCCTGGAGGGCTTGCTGATGCTGATCTATATCCAGTGTCGTTTTTGGTTAGTAAAGGGCAGGGGAGTCAATGAGAAGGGCCCCATTCCATTATCGGCTCGCCCAGGGCATTTGATGGCTGAGTTTCTCATCGGATACAGCATAGCGCGAATGATAGGTGAATTATTCCGGGAACCAGATGCCGAGTTGATCCTGGGAATGAGCCGGGGTAGTTTTTATTCGATCTTTCTTTTTGCCGTAGGATTGGGACTCTTGCTCTGGATTCGTTACAGGAAGTTGACAAACCTCCAAAGCGGGTAAACTTACCGACATGGACATAGTAGCTTATTTGAAACCAACCTGCGGATGGAGCACTGGCGTTAGGGCCATTCTCAAGAAATATAACCTCGAGTACGAGGATAAGGACATCATCAACAGCGCAGAAAGCTATGCTGAAATGGTGCAACGCTCCGGCCAACCCCTTTCCCCCTGTGTGGTAATCGATGGCGTCATGCTGCCAGATGTCAGTGGTGAAGAAGTCGAAAACTATATGCTTTCCAATAATCTCGTTCAACCAAGTGTTGAGGACACAGATGTGGCAACCAACGCACCGTGCACAGACGAAGAGCATGAACAGATGCAGTCTAAGACAATTAGGTTCTTTTAGATACAGTTGATCAACTCATCTGTTGACAAAAGAAGTTGGTTTTCCAAAAGTTAAAGGTCACAATGAGTACAACAGCCAAAAGCCTCCTTTCGTCTAAAGAAATTCACGAAATTTTCTCTGTTAAACCGGATCAATCCACGTTTGAAGCGCTGCAACTGATGGCTGCAAAAAACGTGGGAGCCGTTGTTGTAATGGATGAGAAAAAATTCCTTGGTGTCCTGACCGAGCGCGAATATGCCAGAAAAATTGTTCTTTTTGGAAAAACATCCCGCCATACACCCGTTTACGATACCATGAACAGGGACTATCCTCGCGTCACTCCTGACGCAGATATCAAGGAATGTATGAAAATAATGACCGAAACGCATTTCCGTTATGTCGCGGTGATGGAAGGCGATGAATTGGTTGGACTGGTCAGTATTGGCGATATCGTGAAACATATCATCGCCAATCAGGCTGCAAGTATTGATCATCTGGAACGGTACATAACCGGGCTCTAATCCACATCAATGAAGAACCTGGTTATCCTAACGGGAGCAGGTATCAGCGCCGAGAGTGGGTTAGCCACATTTCGGGGAAATGGTGGTCTGTGGGAAGGCTACAATGTCTACGAAGTAGCCACGCCTGAAGCATGGGAACGTGACCCGGCGATGGTTCTTCGGTTCTACAATTGGCGGCGTCAGGAAGTAAGACGCGTGAAACCAAACGCTGCGCATCTGGCATTGGTCGAACTGGAGAAACAATTTGATGTTACAATCATCACCCAGAATGTGGATGATCTCCATGAACGTGCAGGTTCGTCGAAAATCCTCCATTTACACGGAGAAATCCTTAAAGCCAGAAGCTCTGTAAATCCTGACCGGATCATGGAGCTGGGTGACAAGGATATCGAATTGGGAGACTTGTGCGAAGACGGAAGTCAATTGCGGCCGCACATTGTCTGGTTCGGTGAGGATGTTCCGGAAATCTACAATGCAATGGAAATTGCTCGACGAGCGGATATCCTGATTGTCGTAGGAACGTCGCTACAAGTATACCCAGCAGCTAGCCTGTTGCCCGCGGCAGTCAATGCCCAGAGAGTTTATGTAGTAAATCCGGACATTCCCGATGACGGGTATGGGAATGGAATTACGGAGATCAGGAAAACAGCAACACTAGGCGTTCCTGAGTTGGTTAAGAAGATATTAAAACTCACCTGAGCAAACCTATTTGATCAATTGGGATAGGCAGAAAT
>JAUVDD010000097.1 GCA_030595525.1 Puniceicoccales bacterium | reverse complement strand
GTGGACTTGAATGTTCCTTATCATGCTACTTGGACCGAAGTGAACCAAAGTGAATTCACTACCTCCATCGCTGCCCGTACAGTTGAATTCAAGGAAGCATTTGGGGGGATTTGTGATGATATTGAATGGCTTCCACCGCTGCCTGAGAAGCGTCCGGAGTTTGTTAAGCCAGCCAAGGTGAAGAAGCCCAAACAATTGGACATGCAGGGCTGGCCATTGAAGAAGGACCTGAAGGTTGCGACCAAGAAACTTCAATTTAACGGGCAGGAATTGAACTTTGTGAAAATCCCGGCAGGAAAGTATGTTATGGGATCAGTTACTGGTGCCCCGGATGAGTATCCCCAGTCAATCGTGGAGGTAGAAAAGCCCTTCCTGATGTCGACCACAGAGATTTCCAATCAGCAATTCAGTAAATTCATGCCGAGTCACAACAGCAAGGTGGTGGATATGCAATGGAAGGATCACATCCTTGCCGGCTATCCGGCCAATAAGCCCGAGATGCCGGTGGTTCGTGTGACATGGAAGGAAGCGATGGCATTTACTGAATGGTTGTCCGGTGAAACCGGACTGGAAATGAAGCTGCCAACGGAAGCACAGTGGGAATGGGCTGCCCGGGCGGGTAGCAACCAGCCGTTCTTCTTCGGTGAGACAGGATTTGAAAAGTACGCCAATTTGGCGGATCAGAGCATCGGACTACTCGCCGTACGAGGTGTGAATCCGCAACCGGTATCTGTCAAAAGTCGCACCCCGCTCAATGATTTCGTGCCTCGGGACGTTTCATTCGATGACGGGATTCTTGTTCCTTCCGGAACCGCACAACTCAAGCCAAATCCATGGGGATTGCACGATATGCATGGGAATGTGGCTGAGTGGACCCGCTCCTCCTACTTGCCATATCCCTATGATGAGAACGACGGACGTAATGATATTTCCGATACGGAGAGGAAAGTGGCCCGCGGGGGATCATGGAGGGACCGGCCAAAGACCGCGACGGCATCCTACCGCCTGATGTATGCCCCGTACCAGAAAGTCTTCAATGTCGGATTCCGGGTAATTATTGAGTTTGATTCCGAGGCAGAACTGGAAACTGCTTTTCAGCAGTTTGCGGATCCCTTGACCAGCGTGGCAGATAATAACTGATCAATATCGGGGTAGGCGCACTCACTATTAAGTTTCATATGGATTTGTCAGGAATAATATGTATAGTAACTAAATTAAATGAAGTCTCATTCCGGAGTATTAAAGTCAGGGAATTTTAACAAGAATATATTATGAACGAAGAATCAAATTACCTCACCGGCGCAAGTCGCCGATCATTTCTAAAAAAGACCGCAATCGGGGCAGCAGGCGTGGCTACACTTTCCAGTGCAAAAAGCTATGGGGCAGTCATCGGTGCGAATAGCAAAGTAAGGGTTGCTGTTATTGGACTAAAACGTCGGGGAATTCCTCATCTGGAATCGTTGGCTGCAGTTAAGAATGTTGAAGTCACCTATGTCTGTGAGGTCGATGGTAAGCAGATGAAAAAGGGATTGGCCACAGCCAAAAAAGCTTTGGGTTACACGCCTAAAGCCGTGACTGACATGCGGGAAATCGTTGAGAAAAAGGATGTGGATGCAGTCATGTTGGCCATACCTGATCATTGGCATGCTTATGGTACGATGATTGGCGCCCAGAACGGAAAACATGTTTATGTGGAAAAACCGTGTAGTCACAATCTGGCTGAAGACGATTTCCTCATGGATCTCGAGAAAAAGTACAAGAAGCTAACCTTCCAGGTGGGCGTTCAACAGCGCTCCAGTCCCGAGACTATTGAAGTCATTAAGGCGATCCATGGCGGAGCGATCGGTGATGTTTATAAGGCGACGACTTTCTACAACAATGGCCGTGATCGGGTTCCTGTGCCTAAGGTTGTCACTCCTCCCTCCTATTTCGATTGGGAACTATGGCAGGGACCGGCACCGCGTCGTGAATTCCTCGATATTATGGAGGATTACATGTGGCATTGGAATTGGCATTGGGGAACAGCTGAGGCTGCAAATAATGGAACTCACGAGCTGGATGTGGCCCGTTGGGCTCTGGGAGTGGAATATCCAACTTCTGTCCAAACCCAGGGTGGAAAAGAACACTTCAAGGATGACGGATGGGAAATGTATGACACCATGATGGCTTCATTTAAATTCCCTGGTGGCAAGCTCCTCCAATGGGACGGAAAAAGCCGTAATAAGTATGAAACCTATGGCGCCGGCCGAGGATCCATCATTTATGGAACAGATGGTACAGTCTTCGTGAACCGTGATGGTTACAAGATGTATGACCGTGGTGGCAAAATGACCAGTGAGAGAACAGGTGATGCTGAAGCAGGAACCGCTCTTGGTGGTGGAGGCGGTATGACAACTCGTCATATCCGGAACTTCATCGAGTCCATTCGTGGAAATGAGTCGCCCAAAGCCCCGATTTCTGTCGGTGCAGTCAGCACACATTTAGCCAACTATATCAACGCTGCTGCGAAATCCAAGAGGCAGCGATTGATGGTCGATCCCAAGACAGGCCAATTAAAAGATAAAGAGGCCATGAAGATGTTCTGGGGAAGAACTTATGAGCCGGGTTGGGAATTAACCCTCTAGTTCATATTGATTGTTTGACAGGGATGGTTCCCACCTTTGGCTGGGAACCACCCCTGTATTTTAATGTCTAGATTTGAGGATAGCTCCATATGGATCGCAAAGCAGTATCATTTTTTAGTGTAGGACTAGCAGTTGGCGTCCTGGCCACAGTAATGTTTTTTTCCTGGCTGGGTAATTCCAGCGGAAAAACGGATGCTCCCAGTGGCCAGAAGGTTTTGAAGCTGGCGCACGTTTTAGACCAATCCCACCCGGTACATGTTGCCATGGAAAACATGGCTGAGCAGCTGGATGATATTTCTGGCGGGCTGATGAATCTGGAGATTTTCCCGAACGGCCAACTTGGCTCCGAGACAGACAGCATTGAGCAGGTGCAACGGGGAGTTCTGGCCATGGTGAAGACCTCGACCGCTCCGCTGGAAGGTTTCATTCCGGAAATGTCGCTCTTTGGACTGCCTTACGTGTTCCGTGACTCGGAGCACTATTGGAATGTGCTATTGGGTGATGTAGGGAAGGAATTGTTGGATAAAGGTGAAGCTGTTGGATTGAAAGGGCTGGTTTATTATGACAGCGGAAGTCGCAGTTTTTATACGATCAACTCTCCTGTTCTCCATCCGGATGACTTGAAGAATAAGAAAATCCGAGTTATGCGGAGCAAAACCTCAATTGAGATGATTTCCCAGATGGGTGGATCGCCCACGCCCATTCCGTTTGGTGAATTGTATACGGCCCTGCAGCAGGGTATGGTCGATGGTGCTGAAAACAATCCACCCAGTATCGATACAAGCCGCCATTACGAAGTGGCTAAGCACTATTCTCTTGATGAGCACACCCGCATTCCGGACATAATTTTATTTAGTCAGAAAATATGGGATAGCCTCACTCCGCAGCAACAAGCCTGGGTACAGGAAGCCGCTGACCGGTCTGTCGTTTTTCAACGTAAATTGTGGAATGAAAAAACCCAGGAATCGCTGGATTTGCTAAAATCCGAGGGCGTCAAGGTTTACTATCCTGAGAAAGGTCCTTTCCGGGAGAAGGTCAAACCCATGTACGAAGCGCTCAAAGGCACGGCGATTTATGATTATGTTCAACGCGTGGATGCCGTAAAATGAAGTCCGAAAAATCAGCAATTCCAGGCTTTAGGCGGTTTCTTGTGAAGCCCCTTGAGATAATCCTTATCGCGGGTATGGCTGTGATGACCATCGATGTCTTGTGGGGCGTATTTTCCCGATATGTCATGGGCGCCCAAACGCGATGGACTGAAGAACTGGCGATTTATCTGCTCATCTGGATCTCATTGCTTGGAGCCAGTTTGACTTATGGTGAGCGTGGGCATCTGGGAGTAGATTATTTTGTCGGAAAGTTGGATTTAAAAGCACAGATGCTGGCGGCAGTACTGGTTGAATTATGTGTCCTCTTGTTCGCCGTATTTGCCTTGGTTTTCGGAGGTTGGGTCCTCGTATCGAAGACCCTGGCTGCTGGACAGGTTGCGCCAACCCTGGGCTGGCAAATGGGGTATGTCTATCTCGCCGCACCCGTGAGTGGTGTATTCTTCACTCTCTTCTCTATTGAGCATTTGATCCGGTTGGCGACAGGGAAGGTTATCATGAAGTCGGAAGAAACAATTACAGACGTATAGATGCCATGGATACGGAAATTCTCATTCTAGTTTTAAGTTTCTTCTTTCTCCTTCTGTTGAATGTGCCGATTGCCATTTGCATTGGATTGGCGACGGTACTGACGATTTTCTCTCTGGGTGATGTGCCCACTGGATATATCGTTGCTCAAAGAATATCCACGGGTATTGCCAGTTTTCCTCTTCTGGCCATTCCATTTTTTGTCCTGTCGGGCATATTGATGGGTGAGGGAGGAATGGCCCGCCGGATGATCGATTTTGCGAGTGCGGCGGTGGGGCGTTACCGGGGTGGCCTCAGCTACGTAAATACTATGACCTGCATGATGTTTGGTTCGGTATCCGGATCTGCAGCCGCTGCCGTTTCATCGATTGGTGGATTCATGATTCCCGAGATGACCCGAAAGGGATATGGGAGGGAATTCAGCGTTGCCCTGACCACAACTTCTGCAACGACCGGACTTCTGATCCCGCCAAGCAACATCATGATTGTTTATGCAGTTGTTGCTGGAAACGTGTCGGTTGCGTCATTGTTCATGGCAGGTGTTGTTCCAGGAATCCTGATCGGGCTCCTGATTATGGCGGCAGCATGGTTCCTTAATCCAAAGGATGTCCAGGCTATTGAAAAACCAGCTTCTGGGGCGGAGATCGGTCGCACATTTCTCGGGGCGATTCCGAGCCTGTTTCTCATTGTAATTGTCCTCGGTGGTATTCTTGGAGGTGTATTTTCTGCGACTGAAGCTTCTTCTGTGGCAGTTGCCTACGCCCTTCTTCTCGGTGTTGTTGTCTACCGGGAAATAAAAATCTCCGACTTGTCACGAATCCTTCTGAAGAGCGTTAAAACTACTTCGATTGTTATGATTCTTGTCGGCGCCAGTCAGGCTATGAGCTGGGTTCTGGCTTACGAGAGTGTACCTCAGACGGTCAGTGATGCCTTGCTGACTATTTCCGAGAATCCGCTAATGATTCTGATAATCATCAACATCCTTTTGTTGGTCGTGGGAACTTTCATGGATATGACTCCCGCTGTCCTGATTTTTACACCAATCTTTCTTCCAGTGGTAATATCCATGGGAATGGATCCTACCCATTTCGGGATCCTGATGATCGCCAACTTGTGTATCGGTCTTTGTACACCTCCGGTTGGGACATGTCTCTTTGTTGGATGCAGTGTGGGTGGTACCTCCATTGGAAAAGTGATCCCTCCGCTACTTCCCATTTTCATCGCGATGGTCATTGGTCTCCTGGCGATTACCTATATTCCTGCCGTTTCTCTCTGGTTGCCCAATTTGTTAGGGCTTTAGGATGAAATCTATAATCAATTCCAGTTCAAAGATCAGTCGTCGTGAAGCAATCGCCACAACCAGCACTCTGCTGGCGGGCCTATGGGTGGCTCCTGCCCATGCAATGAAGCCGCTGATTCGGACGAGCAAGGCACCCTTGAAACTCAGCCTCGCCGCTTATTCCATGCGTCAGTTCCTGCCAGATACGCGCAAGGATCCCAAGGCCGTCGGCAAAATGGATCTATATGGATTCATTGATTATGCATCCACTCTGGGAATTGAAGCGGTTGAATTGACCGGATACTTCATGCCGTACCCGTTGACGGATGATGCACTTAACAAGCTGAAGCACCGTGCCCATATGCATGGGCTGGATATTAGTGGCGGAGCAATTGGCAACAACTTCACGCATTCTCCAGGTAGTGTTGAAGGTCGCAAGCAGATGCAAGATACACGAAAGTGGATCGATTGCTATTCGACGCTTGGAGCTCCTGTCATTCGGGTATTTGGAGGGAAACCGGTTGCGGGTGTCAGTGAGAAACAAGCTGTTGAGAACATTATTGCGAACATGTCACTGGCTTGTGATTACGCGGGTGAGAAGGGCGTAATTCTGGGAATTGAGAATCATGATTTCCTCACCGATATGGATCGTTTACTCCCCATTGTTCAGGCGATTGATTCTCCCTGGTTCGGGGTTAATTTCGATTCAGGAAACATTGCTCCCACGGATGATCCATATGGGAAGCTCGTACAAATCGCTCCCTATACGGTGAATGCTCAAATCAAGGTCGATATTCCCGTGAATGGGGAAAAGCAACCTGCTGACCTCGGACGTATTATCGGGATATTAAAACAGGCCAAGTACAGTGGCTACATTGTTCTGGAATATGAAGGGAAGAAAGATCCATACATGGATATCCCAAAGTATTTGGCAGAGCTGCGTAGATTGATCAGTTGAGGTCAATAATCGGTAGGGCGTGCTCGCCGAGCGCGCCG
>JAUVDD010000023.1 GCA_030595525.1 Puniceicoccales bacterium | reverse complement strand
ATCGGGAGCTATACTTTGATGCGCCTTTCCCGGCACGGACTCTGTTGGCGATGAACGAATGGGCGGATTATCCGGTCATCTATTCGGGAACATTCACCAAACCATTTTCGACGGGATTGAAAGTGGGTTTTATTGTCAGCAGGGATCAGAATTGCTTGACGACATTGTCAAAGATCAAGGGGCATCAGGATTTTGGATCAGCCCATATGAATCAGGCTATTATTGAGAATGTCTATCGTTCCGGGGAATATGAAAACCATCTTCAACGTATTCGAATTCATTATAAGGATAAGCGAGACGTCCTCGAAAATGCCCTGGCAGAATACGGCTTAGAGGATGCCGGTTGGAAATGGGATCAGCCCTTGGGCGGATTACTTCTTTGGGCGCGTGGACCGGAAGGAACGAATACGCGACTTGGATCAGAATTTCACAAATGCTGTGTGAAACGGGAGATTCTCTACGTACCGGGTGATTTGTGCTTTGCCGAAGGAAGTCCCGAGAATTGTGTTCGCCTGAGTTTTGGTGCACTTGAACGGGAGCTAATTCCGGAAGCAACAAAACGATTCTGTGAAGCAGCCATCGAGGCGCAGTAGTTTTCGTAGTTATCTGGATGCCAATCCAAATTCACCTGGCTCGAATCCTCGTTCTTTTACTGCATTGATTACCAATTGCAGGTCCAGCTTTGATCCAGGGAACAGGCCATGAGCGGCGTACCATCCTTGATGCATTTCCAAGGCAAATTGGATATCGCTTGAATGGGAACGAACAGAAGTCATGTCATATGGCATTAGACGGTGAATTTCCTTAAGAACACCATCGCCGTCGAACAAACCAAGATCCAGGGGAAGGGGAGTATTCTTCATCCAGAAAGCAACCTGCTGAGGAGATTCGTAAGGGAAAAGCATCCCTGAATTTTCTCCGAGCTCCTGTCGATGCATCAGACCCTTCTGCTTTTCTGAGAGCATTAGGGCGAGCTGCGCCTGAATCGAAGTGTCATTCACTTTCAGGGTAAACCATGTGTCAGTTGGTAATGGATCCTTATCCGACTGGTTCGATGAATCACAACCGGTGATAAAAAGGATGGTAAGCAAGATAAAATATAATAGACCCTTATGCATAGAAGGACTTAATGTCTGTTTTTTTCCCAACTCTCAATTGAAAAATTATGCCAAGGAAATCATCATTCAAAGTGGGATCGGAAGTGTTGCTTTATGCTGATTCTGAAACCGATGCCGACATGCTTTATTTTGGAAAGGTATTTGTGCCGGATCCTTTCATTGCTTTCTCCTGCAAAGGTAAGCGTATCGCTGTTGTGAGTCAGTTGGAATTTTCCAGAGTCAGGAAAGAAGGCAGTTTCGATGAAGTTCTATCCATGGAAGAGACTATTTTCACCGCACGAAAAAACGCACGTAAACCCTTGAGCTATCCTGCTTCATCGATCGCTTTTCTCGGAAGAAAATACAAGATCAAGTCTTTCACTGTATCCAATAATTTCCCATGTGGACCGGCCTTTCAGTTAAAGGAGCTTGGTGTAAAATTGAATGTATCAGAGGGAATGTTGCTGCCAGAAAGGGAATTCAAGAGCGACCAGGAAGCAGAATTCATTAAGCAGGGTAATGCGGCTTCTTCAGCCGGGTTCAAGGTGGTGGAAAAGATTCTCAAAAAAGCTGAAATCCGCCGGGGTTATCTCTATTATGAAGGTCGTCGACTGACCTCGGAATATGTTCAGGAAGCGATTGCGGTGGCTTGTCTCAGGTTAGGTGCAGTTTCTGCCAATACGATTGTTGCCGGTGGGGACCAGGCTTGTGATCCCCATTGTCGCGGTAACGGTCCGTTAAAAGCGAATGAGTTGATTATTGTGGATATATTTCCGCGAATCTCTTCAACTGGATATCACGGAGACATGACTCGCACCTACCTGAAAGGTGTCGCTTCGGAAGCACAGAAAAAGCTTTATGCGACCGTTCTCGATGCGGAACAGGAGGCGATTAGGGAGCATCGTAGTGGAAAATCCGCTACATTGATATATAAATCTGTAGTGGAAAAATTTGTGAAGGCCGGATATCGGACAGGGAAGGAGAATGGAGTTCCTGTCGGGTTTATTCACGGATTGGGACATGGCCTGGGCCTTGCCGTCCACGAGCCTCCTCGCGTCAATCCTTCCGGGACACGATTAAAGACAGGGCAAGTCATTACAGTGGAGCCGGGACTATATTATCCGGGGCTCGGAGGTGCCCGCGTTGAGGATGTTGTGCGCGTGCGACGGGGTGAACCCGAGCTTCTGTCGAAACACGGTTACCGGTGGCATATTCGCTAGGATTCGACTACATTTGTTTCAGGGTCTTCAATCCCAGCAGATGTAAGCCGGTTTCCATCACTGTCAGAGTGCGTGAGCAAAGCAGCAGACGACGGTCCATGATGTTCTGTTCCTCCACAATCACCTTGTTGGCATTGTAGAAGGAACTGAAGACGCCAGCGAGTTCGAACAAATACGTGCACAGGGTATGAGGCCGCAGATCTGTCAGGAGCTGATCGATTGTATTGGGAAATGTCAGAAGTTTTCTGGCAAGAGCGAGTTCTTCATCAGTTTCCAAATACGAAGCATTTTCAAATGTAGCAGATTCATCGATCCCTGCCTTGCGGAAAATACTGTGTATTCGGGCGACCGCATAGAGAAGGTATGGAGCAGTATTACCTTCAAAGCTCAACATCTTGTCCCATGAAAAGAGGTAATCACTGGTTCGATTTTGGGACAGGTCGACATAACGAATGGCACCAAGACCAACTGCTTCAGCGACTTCCTTGATCGTTTCTTCCGGCAGGTTGGAATTCTTCTCACGGACAATTTCCTCTGACCGACTGACGGCTTCGCGAAGAAGATCCTTCAGTTTAATGGATCCGCCTTCCTTTGTCTTGATGGGCTTGCCGTTGTCGCCAAGAACACTGCCAAAGGAAATGTGTTCCATCTTAGGCAATTTACGGTCGGTGGCCTTGAACCATTTTTCTGCTGTCAGGAATAATTGCTGGAAATGATCAGCTTGTCGGGAATCGACAACATAGAGCATGCCATCGGCTTTGAAATGTTCCACGCGGTGGAGTACTGTGGCCAGATCGGTTGTAGCGTAATTGCTGGCCCCATCGGCTTTGCGAACGATGAAAGGTTGTTTGGCAAAGCGCTTGTGTTCGGGATGGAAGACAACCAGTGCGCCTTCACTTTCCTCAGCAAGGCCGGTCTTTTCCAGTTCTTCGCACACATTCTCCACTTTATCGCGGTAGAAACTTTCACCGAGGACTTCATCGAATGAAACATCCAATTGATGGTAGATTGTCTGAAATGCTTTCCAGCTGACTTCTGTAATCGATTTCCAAATATGCAGATTCTCAGCATCGCCATTCTGGAGTTTCACCAATTCCCGGCGAATAGAGTCAGCTTGTTCCTCGGATGCCTTGTAGGCGGCATGTCCCTCCTTGTAGAGGGCCTCTAATTCTGCAACCGCAGAATTTGGATCCGCCGTTGTCGGGTCATAGTTGTTATGCTTGATGGCCCAGATAAGCATTCCAAATTGGGTGCCCCAATCACCGATGTGATTATCGCGGATGACGTTGGCGCCAGCGAACTGCATTAACCGAGCCAGGGTTTCGCCAATGACCGTTGACCGGATATGACCTACGTGCATTTCCTTGGCCGTGTTGGGAGAACTGAAATCCACAACAATTGTTTTGCCCGCCAGCCGTCCACCCGCTCCGGACTTGAGGTCTGCTTCCGTGCTGAATCGGCGTAACCATTGAAGGGAAAAAGCGGGCAGCAGTTTGAAATTTATGAATCCAGGACCTGCAATATCCCAGCTGACCAGTTCTGGATCCAACAAACCTTGCTCATTGAGGATCGTAATTAATTGGGCAGCAATCTCACGGGGATTGAGTTTGTTCTTCTTGGCATAGGGCAGGACTCCATTCGCCTGATAATCGCCAAAACGAGGGTCGGCAGGGCGAACAACCGGATCAAAGTCATTTGAAAGGGAAGCGGAGCTAGCGGCTTTCCGGATGGCTGAATTGAGTAAGTCGGCTGGATTGAAGGAAATTTCCATGATTCGCTGGACCCAAAACGATCCTCAATTTAGGCGCAAGTTGGAAAACAGGAATTTACGATTGAATTTGGAGGATGAAGAGAGAAGGAAGCTTGCAGAGTCCTGAATTTTTGTTGCATTTTTCCGATGGATGGAACGATCGGATTGGAACAGAAACCCCATATACATGATGGATTTCGAAGGAAGTACCACCAGCGGGGTAGTGGAGTACGGGGTCGTTTTACTCAGGGATGGAAAGATTTTGAGTACGGAGACGGCCCTCTGTGCACCGGTTGGAGAAATCTCCTCTTGGGACAGGGAAGTCCACGGAATCCGGGATTCTGATCTTTCTGATAGCGAGTTGTTTTCAGAAAATTACCGGCAATTTGTCGACTATCGAAAAACGGGAATGTTGGCGGCGCATAATCGTCATGCCGAAAACAACTTCCTGAAAAGCACGTGGGCGATCCCTCCAAAAGTTCCCGACTGGAGAAAAGGAGTCGGGACGGCACAAGAATGGGGGCCATGGATTGATACCCTGGCCATATATAAAGGTCTTTATCCGAGCCTGGAATCTTATGCATTGGTAGAATTGGTTAAGCAATTCGTGCTGCAGGATGACTTGGATAGACTGGCAGAAAA
Source organism: Puniceicoccales bacterium (assembly GCA_030595525.1). Lineage (GTDB taxonomy): Bacteria > Verrucomicrobiota > Verrucomicrobiia > Opitutales > Oceanipulchritudinaceae > Oceanipulchritudo. Next base: position 7,713 of record JAUVDD010000023.1, on the reverse strand, counting down.
TCACTGCCCGAGTAACCGAAGGAAGGCCCACTGTGCTCTATATGATGCGCTGGCATCTTCTCTTTTACTGGTCCGACTTGCATCAGAGGAGAGCCTGTCACCTTATTTGTCGCTGGGCTGGTTGCTTCAATTCAGTAATGGAAGCTGTCCCCAGCAGGAACTGTTTTGACTAATCCAAGCATCGATGATTAAATAAGAACATGTCAGTGAGTCTGATCAGATACTACGACCGATATCGCCAGCAATATTGTCTGGAAGAGGTGTATGGCGAACGTGCCCTCCGATTGGCATATGAAACACCTGTTGGCAGGGCGTTCAGCATGTTGGTTTTTGCGCGTCCATTCTTCTCCAAAGTATTTGGTTGGCAAATGAAGCGTCCCGGATCGCGGAAAAAGATCGAACCATTCGTGATTCAATACGGTTTGGATCCGGATGAGTTTCTATTGTCTCTTGATGACTACGACTCATTCAACGACTTCTTCTGCAGGGAATTAAAGGACGGAAAACGACCTGTTGACGAAGATTCTGACTCAATTGTGTTCCCGGCAGATGGTCGTCATATGGGCTGGCAGGAGATTGGTTCGGAAGAGCAGGTCTTTGTAAAGGGACAGAAATGGGATCTCTCTGAGTTGCTGGGTCGTGATGAGGCCTTAATTGAGCGATTTTCGGGAGGCAGCATGGTCCTCAGTCGACTTTGTCCCGTGGATTATCATCATTTTCATTACCCTGTGGGAGGTTGTGTAAGTGACCCTCGGTGGTGTGGAAAGTTGCTGTTTTCGGTCAGTCCGATCGCTCTGAGGCACAACCTTTCCTACATGTGGAGAAATAAACGATGCTTGAACTTGATCGAAACAGAATCTGCCGGACATTGCTGTTTTATCGAAGTGGGGGCCACCAATGTGGGAACCATTAAGCATAGATCTTTACCATCGGATGGGAGTGTGAAAAAAGGTGAGCCAAAAGGCTGGTTTGAGTTTGGCGGATCATCGGTCCTAACACTCTTCGAGAAGGGGAGGGTCGGTCTGAGTGAAGATCTGTTGAAATATACTTCTGAGGGAACCGAGCTTTATGCCAAAGTGGGTGACCGAATGGGCAGAATAAATTTCCATTAGCGGGAAAGTCTTGCCGGGTTCCTGCGAATTCTATTTTACGAGTTATAAATTGCCCCTATGAAAGGTTCTGCCATTTCCGTCCGCATAGCGGATTTCCTTAAGGAATATCCCCCCTTCCAATTCCTCGAGATCGATTCCCTTCGAGATCTTGCTGCTCATGGAAAGGTCAAATTTCATGAGGACGGGGAAATAGTATTCTCTCAGGGACAGCCTAGGAATCAGTGGTTGTACGTCATCCAGCAGGGTCGAGTGCGCATTCTCGAGGAAAGCGACAAGGGGGAGTTGCTCATTGACATGCGTGGCCCGGGAGATCTTTTGGGACTCCAAGGCATTCGAACGGATGAACCGTATCTATATACCTGCCGGACCGAGACAGAAACCATTCTATACGGGATTCCGCGGTCACTATTCGTGGAGTATGCCGAAAAATCAGCCCGGGCAAGACGTTATCTGGCGGCTTATTTCAGCCTGAGCCCTGCCTATCACTGGAATAGTTACTTGTCCGAGGATGAGTCTCCTTCTGGAGAGGAGGGTCTTATCACTTTAAGCAAAGGAGGGTTGTGGGAGGTCGAACCACCACAAACTATTGCCAAAGCCAGTCTGGTAACAGTAACGCCGGAAGCTCCGGTTCGGGATGTCGCACGCCAGTTGAGATCCAAGCGAATTGATTGTGTAGTTGTTGTCGACGAGATGGGACTGCCAATCGGCAAGCTTACTGATGGACATTTGCGAGATTGTGTTGTGGAAGGGACGATTCATCCGAATTCACCTGTTGGCGAACTCATGTCGACACGGCTACAGGTGGCCAATCCAGAAGAGAATATTGGTGATTTGCTGGTCAAGTTAACCCGTCACGATACGAATTTTCTGATCATAACTGAAGATGGAACGGTCAATTCAAAGGTACGTGGACTGATTTCAGAAAGGAACCTTTTCCTGCAGTACGGGAGATTCCCATCAGTTATCGGGGAAGCAATTGGATGTGCTCCCGATATTACCTCGTTGAGACTCCTTCGTGACCGACTGGAGGCCTTGATTCTGGAATTTCTGGATAGCCGACGGTCGCTGATTTGGTTGATGGAAATGGTAGGCGTTCTCAATCGGAAATTGAATCAGCGGATTATTGAACTGGTGCTTCATTCGATGGAGGAAGAAGGCCTCGGTCGACCACCTCTGGAATTTTGCTGGCTGATGATGGGCAGTGGCGGACGCAACGAGTTGTTAATCCGATCTGCGGTGTATCATGCACTGGTATATGAGGATCCACAGCCAGAACAGGCTGAAAAGGTGACTAAGTTCTTTCGAAAGATGGCGAATCGGGTGGGGCGGGCAATTCGACAATGTGGATTTTTGGAGAGCCCGCAGAATGTGCTCGCTCATCAACCCGGATGGTGCCTTCCGATGAGTGCGATGAAGGATAAATTCAGCTCCTTTATCCGTGAACCCGTCGCTTCCCATGTTTATGCTGCCCGTGATGCATTTGATTTTCAACCGGTTCGAGACGAAGGTTCATTTCTGGCTGATCAGTTAAGCGAGCATATCAACCGGGAGCTCTCTATAAATCCGGATTTTATCCGCCACATGGCAAGTGATTCACTTCTCAATCAACCTCCGCGGACAATTTTCAGTGGATATGTGTTGGATCAGGAGGGTATTCGTCGGGATGAATTGGCAATTAAACTGCATGCGCTGCTTCCATTGGTGGATGTTGCACGAGTACTTACCCTGGAATCAGGATCCCATCAGCCAACAGAAACTTTCAAGCGACTGGATCTCGCTTCTCAGCGTACAAAAGATCCCAAAATGAGGAACCTGCTTCATGAGGCATCCGAAGGATTCCTGGTTTCACAGTTTGCCCGAATCTCACAGGGGTTGCGTTCAGGAACGGACGGGGCAGTCATTCACCCTGCAGAATTGGAGCCGGAGTCGCGGACTTTGCTGATTACAACCTTTCGGACCATCTTGGGCATCCTTGAAGTGACTGCCAAACGATTCGACTTGAAATGGCGAGACTGATGGAACGAGTCCACAAATACTCGCGATTAAACAGCCTGAGGCTGTCTCTGGAATCCAATTGGGAGAAATTCCGATTTGTCTGCATTGATTCGGAGAGCACAGGATTGGATCCTCGTCGTGATAGCTTGATCAGTCTTGCCGGAGTGACGGTCACGGAGGGTGACATTTGTTTGTATGATGAATTCTCAATTGTAATGCCCGTGGCCTATAATACATCTTCGGTCACGGTGCACGGGATTACACGCGAGGCTGCTGCGGAAGGCATCGAAGAGCCGGAGGCATTATTGCAATTTCTCGATTGGCTCGCAGATGGAGTTATTGTGGGTCATCATATTCAGCATGACCTGACGTTGATTAATATCGCCTGTGAGAGGCATTTTGGGCGCCAGCTAAAGAATGTGGTGGTTGATACAATGGAATCCTATCTGACAGTGAAGGATGCAGGGGGATTCTCTAATGCTCCGGAGGATGAACGGTATTCACTGGATGCCCTCTGTGATCGGTTTAATATTACTCCACACGACCGTCATACAGCGTTGGGAGACGCATTTTTAACCGCGCAGATCCTTTTGAGAGTGCTCAAGGAAGCGGGAAAACTGGGAATGTGGAATCTGGAGGACCTCCATGCCTGGTACTCGGACGAGCTATTTCCCTATGGGAAGGGGTAATTTCACTTGACAGGACAGGGCCCTAACCTAGCTTGCTCCGTTTCTCAGGAAATTTTACTATGGCCAATCTTAAATCATCAAAGAAAGACATTCGCCGGATAGCTAAACGCACCGAGCGCAACACGGCTACATCTAGTCGTCTCAAGACCTTGCGTAAAAAGGCGCTGGGTGAAGCTACCGATGCGGACAAAACAGCTTATGCATCGGCAGTGGACAAGGCTGTGAAAAGTGGTGTTATCCATAAGAACAAGGCCAATCGCGAGAAGTCCAAGCTTTCCCGCAGTGCCCTTAATTCGAAGACCAGTCACTAATTTTGGTTTCAGCTTTTATTGACGTTATCACCCTCCGGTCTTCGTATCGGAGGGTTTTTGTTATGAAAATAAGGAAATAACGTAAAATGGATAAGACACTTCAATTGGGATTTCCAGTTCCCTTACTAGGGATGCAGCCGGTTAGGCTTCCGGTTTTGTTTGATGACGGGGAGTTGCTTGCCTTGGCTAAACCGGCGGGTGTGTTAGTGCAGTCAGATCCTTGGTACGCAAATTTGCCAGAGTTGGTTGAAGCAATTCGATTTCAGGCGCATGACGGCAAGCCGGAGTTTCAGAGATTGAACATCGGACCAGAAGGTTTATGGGCAGTTACGGATCTTGATCCAGAGTGTTACGGACCCGTGCTTTTTTCGCGTCAACGGCAGGTTGCTGAAAAATTAAAGAGCTCACTTGGTTCCGGAAACTTTACATTCTCCTTTAAGATTTTGAGCCAAGGCGGGAGGAAAGAGGACTCATTTGAGTGTGATTTGCCCTTGGCTCGTCATCGAGATCATAAAAGAGTGCTAGTTTCCCATACCACAGGAAAAAAGACGCTGACCCGTTTTTCTCGAGTAGATAAATCTGGTAATTTCCAAGAATGGGAACTCCAAACCTCATTTCCGCGTCGACACCAACTCCTAGTTCATCCGCTGGAGAAAGGGTTGCCGGTATTGGGGGATGCCCGTTATGCAAGGGAAAATCCGGTTCTGTTGTCCCGACTGAAAAGGAATTATCAATATAAGCGAGATTTCGATGAACGGCCCCTATATGACGGACCAGCATACTTCTTGGAACAGATTCGGGTCTCTGAAGAGTTGGTAATAAGTTGTCCAGAACCTCCAAAGTGGAGGGGATTAATAAGGCAGTTGGCTAAGTGCTCTCAGGGCTAAGTGATAGTTTTTTTCAGAAAAGGCTTTACTTGAGCGGCGAAAACAAAAACTCTCTCCGGTTTTATTAATTTAGTTATGGGAAATCTTAGAAAGAAACGTCGCCGCAAGATCGCACAGCACAAGCGCAAGAAGCGCTCGCGCTCCAACCGTCATAAAAAGCGGACATGGGGTTGATTCCCTCATTGGTTAATTTTATATAAAACTACAGCCACGATCTCCTGATCGTGGCTTTTTTCTTGTCTTCCAACCTCGACAACTTATGAAAAAAAGGGAACGCAGGGGAATTTTATCCATGTCTGCGTAACCTAAATAAGTCGCAGTTTATGTTATCAAGGAAAACGAAAGGTCTGTTTGTAGAGGTTAACGGGTTTTCATATCTAGTAGCTGGAGTTACGGGATTGACCCCGCCCTTTTCAATTGAGTCCATAACGGAGTTTCCACGCAATGAGCCGGAAAAATTAAAGGACTTCCTCGAACAATCCATTAGTGGTGGTCGGAGTAAGTTTTATAACGCACATTGCGGGATTATCCCTGAGAGTCGGTTTTTCCGACTGCACACGCTGGAATCCATGGCCAAGGCAAAAGCGCCGGACTATTTTAGTCAGGTTCTGGAGCAGCAGTTTCGGATTGAGGCCAAAACCTCCAAGTCGGTTACTGTCAATGTCCAGTCGGGTTTGCCGTTTTTACCGGACAAAGCATTGGCCAGTCAGAAAGAGCTGATCCTCTGCGGTGCCGATTCTCGTGAATTTGCAGCATTTCAGGACAATTTATTGGAATGCGGAGTATATCCGGTCAGTATGCAACTCGGAACACTTTCCAGTCTTGCGGGATTGAAACACTATCTGAAGGCAAAGGAAATCGACGAGCCGGTTTTACTTCTCGAGGTAACCCAGAACTCTGCCAATTTATTTATCCTATCCAAGGACAGGATCGATTTGTGCCGCCCAATCAATTTTGGGTTCAATGCAGTCCTGCCAGTTATACAAAAGGAATTGGGGTTAAAGGATGAGGACTCCGCCCGCGATCTGTTCTTCTCAAATACCTTTGATTTCAGGGAAATTGGAGCAAAGCTTTTGTCCAAGATCCTGAAGGAATTGAACGCATCTACCGGATTTTACGAAGTCCAGACCGGGCAGACTATTCCTCATATGTATATGACCTCTCTTCCGGAGAACCAAAATTGGATTCCAGATGTGATTGCCAAGGAAATGGACATCAAACTGCTGGACATCGACTGGGAAGGATGGGCTGAAAGTTTAGGTGTAACATTTGGAGACGCCTGTTCCTCAGCAGATATGGGTCCCTCCGCCTTCGGTCTCTTTAGCCTGTTCATAAATTTCGACCAATAGAACTATGGCCACTCTGAGTAAAAGAAAAAAGTCACTGCAGAAATCGTGGCGTCCAGATTTCAGGAATACCCAAACCCTACCGGATACAAAGATCATTCGAACTGGATTTTTGCTTAATTTCGTGGGTATTTCTCTGGCTGCCATTTGTGTGACACTGTATGGAATCAGGGAATTTACGCTGCAAAACCTGGCGAAATCGGTTAGAGAGTTGCAAGTGCAGGTTGAAGGAGCGACATCGAGCGATCGCAAATCACTTGATACGAACAAGAAGTTTATGCAGAGCGCGGAGATTGTATCTGAAGCGATTGCATTCGATGCGGAACCAATTGAGTTCCATGCATTCCTTGCTGAAGTTGTTGGTGCTGTGCAGGACGGCATGCAGGTAACGAATATTACCTTGCGCCATTCCGGTGGGGAGGTGGGAAAATCTGGAATTCCCCCCTTCGATATAGAAATAGTGGGCAAAGTCCTGGAAAACACTTTGGTCACCCCTGCGCAGGTTTTGAGTGATTTTCAAGGATCTCTGGAAGGACTGACCAGTTTGAGTGAAGAGGAAATGGAAATCGAAATGGTCCGATTTAATCGGAATAACGAATTTGGATACTTTGATTTTACTCTTTTGATCAAAATAACCGTGGAAAAGGCTCCGTCGCTATGAATTTGTCATTAATCAGTAAAAACCTGCGGAAGTATCCCGTCCTCGTTGTCTGTGGGCTATTGGTACCATTGTCTTTGGTATTATTAAGTATGAGAGCGCCCAAGATACAATTTTATGAAGATGAGCAGGCCAGCCTCGAAAAGAGATGGAGTGACATCCAAACGAATGTGGAGCGTTCAAATTCCTTATCAGAAGACATTGAGGATCTGAATAGCGGTCTTTCCCGCATTCAATCCCGTCTGATGAATGTCGACGAAGTCGCCTCGAATTATGAGTTTTTCTACGGATTGGAACGTCAATCCGGAATTAAAGTTGAGCGATTTTCCCTAGGCCTGCCATTTGATGGTTCAGGATTGCCCATTGGGAAAGCTAAATTGAGCCATTTCTCGGTGGTCCCATGTCAAGTGTCGATGAGCGGCTCAATCCAGGAAATTCTGAGTTTTATGGATCTCTTGGATCGTCAGGATTTTATTATACAGATGGACCTGTTAAATGTCGTCAAGCGGGCGACTGTTAGCGGGGAAACTGAAGGTAACACACTAAGCGCCCAGTTGCGCTGCTACGTACTTGCTTCGAAAGATGAATAAGCAGTTTATAACAGTCATTCTGATAGCCGGTGTGTTAATCTCCTCATCGCACGGGCAAACTATTACCACTCCAGAGTCTCGTTCAGACTTGCTTGGTGGAATGAAGTCCACTCTAGACAATGTGG
>JAUVDD010000366.1 GCA_030595525.1 Puniceicoccales bacterium | reverse complement strand
TATTGATTTTGTTTTAGAAGCCGGAGCAGATTATATTATTCTTGATGGGCGAGGTGGGGGCACCGGTGCTGCTCCTTTACTATTTCGAAATCACATCTCCGTCCCCACTATTCCTGCGCTGGCCCGGGCGAGGCACCATCTTGACAGAATTGGAGCCAACGGACGTGTCACTCTCATCATCACCGGGGGACTACGGACTCATACCGACTTTGCTAAAGCCCTTGCCTTGGGAGCTGACGGTGTCGCGATTTCCAACTCCGCGATGCAAGCCATCGGCTGTGTTGGGGCACGAATCTGCAACACGAATCTTTGCCCTGCCGGAATCGCCACTCAGAAACCTGAATTGCGTAAAAAATTAAAAGTCGACGTCGCAGCACAACGACTAGCCAACTTTTTCGAGGCAAGCATCGAACTGATGCAGGTCATCGCTCGTGCCTGCGGTCACAATCATCTCAATCAGTTCAGTAAAGACGATCTTGCCAGTTGGGATAAATCGCTTGCTGCGTTGGCGGGTGTTGAATGGTCAGGATACGATCCTGGACGATAGTTCCATTCCTTCAATAGTAACTGTTCCGAAAGTGTTACCCGGTTTTCGAAGTTGTTAACCAATTCTCGGGAAGGACTTGACGAAGACAGACTTGTCTGTTTTGTATGTTGTATGAAAGTACCAGCCCGAGAACGCATACTGGAGACAGCAAATCTTTTATTCACGGCCCGTGGTTACGGCAACGTTGGAATCAATGAGATCATTAGTCGTTCCAGCACTGCCAAGGCCACTTTTTATGATCATTTCCCCAGCAAAAATAAGCTCTGCTCAGCGTGGTTGGCATCGCGTCACTTCAAGTCTGAATCTGAGTGGGAAACCACACTACAAGGATCTGGAAGAGGCGAGGTTCGGATTCTAGCCGTTTTCGACCAACTAAAGGAATTCCTCCAAGCTGGAAATTACCGGGGTTGTCCCTACACAAATACGACCGGGTTTCTGGGAGAGGAGGAAAGCGCTGCGCGTGAGCAGATCGTCGCTCACAAGCTCGCTCAAAGAGACTTTTTCATCGCCCTGGCTGGAAGTGTGACAACCCCTGCGCGCGCTCGCAAGCTAGGGGCTGCTCTCTTTTTGCTCTATTCAGGTGCGACTATGGAAAGCCAGAACGCCCGGAAAATCTGGCCTGTGGAGGCCGCTAGGGAAACAGCAAAAGCACTCCTGAAGACCTACTCCAGACCCGGTTGAGATCCGCTAGATTCCCTGTCCTCTGAAGGCGATTAAGGATTCGACGGATACCAAAGGAAAAGTTTCCGGGAATAAACAGACAAGTCTGTCTTCTTATATGAAATCACTCAAGAATGAAGTGAGAATCAATTAGACAAATATAACGAAAAGAAGACACAATAATGAAAGAACAACACATACTCAACTGGGCCCGCAGGGGCCTGTTAATAACAGCCGCTGCCACACTACTGATTGGTGGACCCCTCATGGGTGCTGATTATCAGTTGGAAAATCACCGGATTCAATGGAGCGGTTCGATGCCGGCGAAGACCCACACGGGATTGCTAACACCAAAGGATTTCGACGTTACCATCACAGATGACGGCAAAATCGAATCGCTGAAAGTCGTATTGGACATGAACAGCATCGACGTCACGGACCTCGAAGGGAAAAGCCGGAACAAACTCATTAAGCACCTGAGCAGTGAGGACTTCTTCTTTGTAGAGAAGCACCCGACCGCCATTTTCTCGCTTCAGCAATACCAGGATGGCCAGTTGCATGGCTCAATCACTATCCGCGGTATTTCGAAGCATATTGCTATTCCAGTCACAGTGAAGAGTCATGGGAATGGGGGCTGGATACTCAGCGGAGCACTCACGTTCAACCGGCAGGATTTTGAGGTTAATTACCAGAATGGTGGGCTCTTTGGGGTGGCCAAGGACAAGCTTATCCGCGACGCTGTTGGTATCGACATCGAGCTGGTCGTAGCCCGGAAGTGAACCGAATATGAGAATTGTGAATCAACATAACAAGGAATCCGGCGATAATCCGGTCAAGGAGGGAGAAATGAACTCAATAGAGACACCCTCATCAAGAGATCGACAAGCTTGCGCTACTGGCGGCTGCGGATTTAGAGGCATGTGTCCGGGAACGGCGCTCCTGCTATCGCTGGCCGCTGGATACGGGCTGGAGTGGTTGACAGGCCTTGGGTGGGTGCTTCCTGTAACGGCGATCATTGGAACCATCATGTTGGTTGCCGGTTGGCATCGCTATCTGAATCCGTTCCGTTATCTGGGATCCCCTAGACGTTTTCGGGACAGGTAACCTATTTGTCCTGAAGGCGGGCTTTCGATTTTACTGTCGGCCAGGAACGTCCCAGTCCTTAAGAACCGGATACGTTTCCGGGTCGAAAGTCCATGTTTCGCTGCCGGGCGCCTGATTGTAAGTGCTCGGACCGCGCGGCTTTCCAAAAAAGAACTCATCTGCGAAGTCATAGATCGCATTGAACTCCTCCGGACCTTGGTCATGTCCCTTTTGGCCGTATTCGTTTTCGGAGCCACGCCAGTGGATGCGGCACCACTCTTCGGCTCCCATCCATCCGTAGATTTCCATCCCCGCCCGAATGCCCACTTCGTGAGCGAGCGCATTATTAATTCGATCGCCGAGCGCATTAAAATTGATGAGCGGCCGCGGAGCTATCAGGGCCACCAGAGTTGGGGCATCCCAGGGCTGCTTGTCCTGTTTTCCTGCGAATTCGAAATAATTCGGGTGAGACCAATGAGCGTTCTTTCTTAAGAAATTTTCCGGATAATCCATCGTACCACGGTATCCCTCTGGATCGCGCTGGCGAGTCGATCCGAGTGAAAAAGGA
>JAUVDD010000413.1 GCA_030595525.1 Puniceicoccales bacterium | reverse complement strand
ATACAAAGCCATGCGCCGGATTTGTTAGGGCTGCAGGAAGCCCTTCAATTCCAACTGGATGCCATCTGTGACCGGTTTCCGGAGTATGTCAGAATAGGTATTGGACGGGGTCCCGGAGGGGAAGGGGAGTACACGGCCATTTTGTATAGCAAGGAACGATATGAGGCACAGGAATCCGGCACATTCTGGTTGTCGGATACGCCAGAAGTTCCTTCCACCCACTGGGGAAATAAGCATTTGCGGATTTGTACATGGGTGCGCCTGCTGGAACGGAGCACCGGACAGGCCCTTTACTTCTACAACACACACTACGATCATCAGTCGCAACCATCGAGGGAAAACAGTTCAGTTTTGCTGGCCAAGAGAATTAATAAGCGAAGTCACGAGGATCCGGTAATTTTGACCGGTGACTTTAATGCCGATGAGGAAAATCCGGCCATTGGCTATCTCCGGGGAGAGATTTCCACGATAGGACAGGGCCTCATTCAGCTAAGTGACAGTTTTCGGATAATACATCCAGGGGAAGGGAATGTTGGCACGTTCAATGCCTTCACAGGAGAGAATACAAGAGGGAAAATTGATTACGTATTCGTGTCTTCGGGTATAAAGGTTCTTGAGGCAGAAATAATTAAGTTCAACAAAAACGGACGCTATCCATCAGATCACTATCCCGTGTCTGCGCGACTGAACCTTGGCGTCAATCCCTGATCTATTGAGAATCACAGACTGTAAATGAAGAAACAACCTGACGACAGGCTTCCAAGCACCTTCTGGTGGGCGAATTTCACCCAGTTCGGAGGAGCCATGAACGACAACCTGTTTAAGTTGTTCATGATATATGCGCTGATTGACTGGAAAGGGGAGGACGTACGGGCAGAGGTGCTGGCAAGTGTGGGTGTGGCATTTGCGATCCCTTTTTTGTTGTTTATTCCGATTGCCGGATCCTTTGCTGACCATTTCAGCAAGCGCTGGGTGATTGTTGTGCTCAAGGCTGCGGAAATAGCAGTCATGAGTTTTGGGGTATTGGCACTGAGCATGCAAAGCGAAGCGATGCTGTACGGGACCATATTTTTGATGTCGACCCAAAGTGCCTTTTTTGGGCCATGCAAGTACGGTATCATACCGGAACAAGTGGGCATAAAGCGCCTGTCCCGAGCAAACGGGATGATTCAGATGTTCACCTACTTGGCCATTCTTTCAGGAACGGTTGTTGCACCAGAACTAAGCGAACGATTTGGAGAGTATTACCACAAAGCGGCGCTCATTTGCATTGTTGTGGCCGTAATTGGATTTGCCCTTTCGTTGAAAATTGGGCCATCCCCATCACACCGTCGTCGCCCAATCAATTTGAATGGATTCGTCAATTTATTGAGGACAACAAAACTGATTCGGCGCGATGGATTCCTGACACTTGCGGTCTTGGCGGGAAGTTTTTTCACACTGATTGGTGCGTTCATGCAATTAAACATTCTGGATTATGGAGCCGAACATCTGGGAATGGCAGAAGAACAATCGACCCGACTATTCCTGCTGACAGCAATTGGGATAGGAATCGGATCAGTTGTAGCGGGTTGGGTGAGTGGACGCTTAATTGAGTTTGGAATTGTACCGGTTGGAACAGCAATCATGTTTGTTTGTTTGATTGTTATTGGAACCGTTCCAGAAGGATCGGTTCAAGCTGTCCGGGTTTCCATGTTTTTGATGGGAATTGGTGCCGGGTTCTACGTTGTACCACTGGAATCCTTTATTCAGTATAGGTCGCCCAAAGACAAGGTGGGCTCAGTCAAGGCAACTAATGGTTTTTTGAGTTGGATAGGGGTTGTTTTGGCAAGTGGTCTATTGTACCTGAATTCATCCGTGCTGGAGTTAACTGCACAGCAGGGATTTATGATAGTTTCGGTTCTCCTGTTTGCACTGACCATTTTCAGTTTCTGGATACTACCGGATTTCTTCATCAAGTTTGTTATCATGTGCACCGTCCGGACCTTTTACCGGCTGAGAGTGTATGGGATAGAAAACCTGCCAACCGGTCGGGCCGCCTTATTGGTATGCAACCACGTGTCCATGGTTGATGCCCTGCTAGTGGTGTCCAGTCAGCAACGACGAATTAGGACACTGATGTCCAGAAGAGTCTTTAATCAATCCGGTTGGCTCGTAAGGAAAATTGTGAAAGTGAGCGGCGTAATCCTCATCCAGGATTCGGATGGACCGAAGAAATTAATCCTATCACTGAAGGAAGCACGCAAGGCGCTTGATGAAGGATTTCTGGTCTGCATATTTGCTGAAGGTGGACTTTCTCTCTCTGGAATGATGCGGCCCTTCAAGTCGGGTTTTGAAAGAATCATCAAAGGCTCGGAGCACCCCATTATTCCAATCTATATTGGTGGGGCCTGGGGAAGTTATACCAGTTGGAAGCATGGAATACCTAGATTGAATCCATTCAGGGACTTTCGTTATCGGGTAAGTGTGCATTTTGGTCGGGAACTGCCTGCCACAGCGACGGTTCCCGAGGTACAGCAGGCGGTCTGCGCCGTATCCACCGAAACATTTGAATTTGTAAAGAAACGCCGAAGCAGCATGG
>JAUVDD010000169.1 GCA_030595525.1 Puniceicoccales bacterium | reverse complement strand
CCAGCCGATCGCCCAGCCCCTGCTCCATGGTGCGGGCCACCCGGCCCCGCATCTTCACCGGATCGAAGTCGGGCTGCCTCCCGAGGTGGGCGACGGCCTTGCCGACGTTCTCTCCTCGGATGAACTCTCGCTCGTCGATCTCACCGCGAACGAGGTCGATGACGTCGGCGCCCTGGGTCGCCCACCCTTTGGTAAATTCTACGGTTCCGTGACTTACTATTATGATTATTAAGCCAAGAGTCAGGGGATTTGTCTGTTTAACGGCCCATCCAGAGGGATGTGCCAAGCATGTAGAGGAGCAGATTCAAGTCATTAAAAAGAGCGGTCCAGTCAGTGGTGGACCGAAGAATGTGCTTATTATCGGTGCTTCGACCGGGTACGGACTGTCATCGCGGATCGCAGCTGCTTTCGGTTCCGGAGCATCTACACTCGGAATATTCTTTGAGCGTCCGCCCATGAACGACGGAACTGCTTCGGCTGGCTGGTATAATACAGCTGCCTTCGAGACTGCCGCGCATAAGGAAGGACTTTATGCCAGATCTTTGAACGGAGACGCTTTTTCAGATGAACTGAAAGAGAAGACTATAGATGCCATAAAGAATGAGATGGGTCCCATTGATCTGGTCGTATACAGTCTGGCCTCACCTCGTAGAACGGATCCTGTGGACGGAGAGACATATCGCAGCACTTTAAAGCCGATCGGTCGGTCTTTCACTGCCAACAATCTGGATACGGATCGCAAGCTGGTTACGCCCATCACAATTGAACCCGCCACGGAGGAGGAAATCCAGTCCACGGTGAAAGTAATGGGAGGTGAAGACTGGGAACGCTGGATGGAGCAACTGGAATCTGCCGGTCTTCTGGCAGAGGGGTGCCATTCAGTAGCCTACGACTATGTCGGACCGGAGGTGACCTGGCCGGTCTACCACAACGGTACCATCGGGCAGGCAAAAAAGCATATCCGTGATACCGCCCAGCGGATCGATGCCATGTTGAAGATTAAGCGGGGTTCCGCTTTTATATCGGTGAACAAGGCAGTTGTTACCCAGGCAAGTTCAGCAATTCCGGTGGTTCCCTTGTACATTTCAATCCTTTTTAAGATCATGAAAAAAGCTGATTTGCACGAAGATTGCATTCAGCAGATCGACCGTTTGTTCCGAACAATGATGTACAATGGCAGTGCCCTGCGTTTCGATGATGAAGGTCGGGTCCGGCTGGACGATTGGGAAATGCGACCGGAAATCCAGAAAGACGTACTGGAATTGTGGGATCAGGTCACGACGGAGACAATCGATTCACTAACCGACTTTGATGGGTATCAGGAGAATTTCATGAGGTTATTCGGATTTGGTCTCGAAGGGGTGGATTACGATGCCGATATGGATCCGAATGTGCCAATTCCGGGCTTAATTGAGTGAAGGACTGATTGCTGTCACAAATTTGTCATCCTGTTCCGTAATCGGGCATTTTCCAGGATGAGGATGACAATGAGCGTTGCGAGGATGACGATGATAACCGTTTGGATTGGCGAAATCGTGTCATTCTGACTTTCAATGATTGGCCTCAACTGAACTGGTTCATCGAGTTCTGGTGGGGATTCTTCCAACCTTATCCGGTTTTCCAGCCATTCATGCTGATCGGAATAAAACTGGACCCTTCCTTCATCTCCCAACTCTGTGTAGAGTTTTGCCAAGTGGGAAGAGTAATCCCGCAAAAGCGAGCGCGCATTCAAGTCCTTGACCAGTTCAAGTCCGAGCTCAGTCTCTTTCTTTGATTGTTCAGACTTTCCGGTTTTAAAATACTCTTCCGCTGTACGTAAATGGGTGAGAGCAATTGCCCATTTGTCTTGGATCTGAGTTTGGAGATCCATGGCTTTCCCATAGAATTCGATTGCAGAATCTGATTCGCCTTTCTTTGAGAAAAGCTCACCCAAATTGAAATATGTATAAGCAAGGCTGCGGGGTTCCCTGGTTTGCTCCTCAATTTCTAGAGCCTTGTGAAGATAATCCTCAGCTTCGATAAGTCTGTTCATTGGAATCAGGATTTCAGCTAAATTGCTGAACAAGGAGCTTCTCAGTCGGTCACTTTCTATTTCGCCGAGAAGTTCCAATCCCTTCCGATAATAAAACTCAGCATCTTCATAGTTCTTCAGTGTATAATAGATGATTCCAATATTATTGGAGATGCTGGCCATGCTGATGTTGTCACCTTTGTCTTCGTAAATGACCATTGCTGCCTGAAGCTTAGGTAATGCCAGGTGAAGATTTCCCTGCTTCCATTCAAGAACTCCTTCCGCCGCTAGAAAATCCGCTTCGAGGCGTTCCAGTTCATGAACCCTGGCCCTGGCGAGACCCACTTTCATTTCTGCCCTGGCCCGGGAATAGTCGTATTGATAATAATAAAGCAAAGAGAGCTGAAAAATTGCCTCAACCTCTAAGGCCGGATCTTTCAGGGCGTCTGCCCTGGTTTGTGCCTTTTTGGCCAGATCAATGCCTTCTTCATATTTTCCGTCATGCCTGAATTGCTGTGCCTCTTGCAGCAATTTCTCAACGGCAACCGCCTCCACCTTTATGCTGTTCTCCTGCGCAGATAGTGAATAGGTGGAAATTGCTAATATAAGCAGTGCTGCCAACTGAATTGAAATCCTCATCAATGGGTCGTCAAACTAGGTGAAATTCCTTATTTTGCGATCCAATTCTTAAGGTTTTTGAGGCCGGAATTGCAAGTATATATAAATGAAAGTGCCAACTACGATTGCCGAATCGGCGATATTAAAAGTCGGCCATTGATACCCAGGTAGGCGAAAATCGAGAAAATCCACCACATGTCCCCGAAAGATTCTATCGATTGTATTACCAATGATGCCACCACTGATCAGACCAAAACACCATTGGCTGGAGAGCTGATGCAGGGCCAATTCCTTGCGAAAGACAATCATCAGGATCAGGACCACGATGGCAAAGAGGACCAGCAACCATGAGTAACCCTCCAGCATTCCCCAAGCCGCACCGTGGTTAATTGCGTAGGCCAGGTTGAAAAAACCCGGGATAATAGTTTTTCCTCCGAATGGAGGATAAAGACCCAGTTGAAAGCCACTGATGTGAACGATGATCCATTTGGACAGTTGGTCCATCAGGAGGATCCCCACGCTGATCAATCCAATCCATCTGTAGGTTGGTTGAACTTGATCCTGCCCGAATTGGGCAGCTTTAATTGTTGTCGTCATCGTCCCCGAAACTGATGGCCTCACCGGACCCTTCACTCAGAAAGGCACCTGTCCGGGAAACGCGTTTCCAGGAGGTTGATTCATGCTCACGTTGACCCTCTAATGAGTATCGCGTGAAGGGGACTGCATCCAGACGTTCTGGATTAATTGGTTCACCCGTAACTTCGCAGATCCCGTAATGGCCATTGTAAATACGATCAATTGCTGCCTCGATTTCATTCAGGGACTCTTGTTCGGATGAAAGCAGACTGAGGGCAAAATCCCGGTCAAAATTATCTGTTCCTGCATCGACCGATGTAGAGATATCTCCCGAATCTTCTTTTTGGGAACGTTTTAGCGTGTCGTTTGAATGAAGATTCAGTTCGGCACGAACATGATTACGCAACTCGATCAACATACGGTGATACTTTGCAAATTTCTTCGGTACCTTTCCCGGACCAGACTTCACCTTACCAATGGATGGTGACAATCCGAGAATATCGTCCAATGAAGCGGCGTGATGCTTGCTCTTGTGATCCGGCTTGATGACGATTTCCGGTTCCTGAACAGCGACCTTTTTAGCGGCCACCTTCTTTTTAGGCTTTGGAGCTTTTTGGGCCTCCTTTTTCTCCTCTTCTGCGCGTTTCTTCAGCACCTCCCTGACATTTTCCAGCGAATAGTGGATGTAAGTTGGGCGTTTTGTCGTTGTCTTGAAAATGGCAGGTGTATGAGAGGACTGCTTGATCAAGTCACTTGCCTTCGGCTTGCTCACACTCTTGGCAGCTTTCTTAACTGCTTTTTTGGTGACCTTCCGAGCAGGTGTTTTCTTTGTGACCGGAGTCTTCTTCTTTGCGGACTTTTTTACAGGCATAGCGGACAAATAAAATCAGGGTTAATCTAAAAATGGGTTAACGGCATCTGCACACCGGCGACAGACGTGGCCGAGGGATGTTTCAACTTTTTCTGTTACGGTGCGCCAGCAACGCGGGCAACGTTCACCATCTGCAACGGAAACGATAATGGATAATTCCTCATCGTCCGCACAGGTGGACGTCTCTACATTTGACACGATAAACAATTCCGCAAGTTGGTCAGCGTATTTGTTCATCAAGTTGGCCAGCTCAGAAGATTCGGGCACAGAAATCTTCAGGGTAGCTTCGACAGATTTTCCGATCTGTTTACGAGTACGGATTTCTTCCAGTTTCTCATTCACAGGATCCCTCAATTCGAGGAGTTTCTCAATTTCACCAGCGGTGGTGGCATTGCGCCAAGTTTCCGGAACCACAGGCCAATCCGCAAGATGGATTGATTCAGTTCCTCCTTCAGCGAGATATGCCTCATCGGTGGTGAAAACCAGAATAGGTGCCAGCAGGCGCTTTAGCGTTTCCAGATGGTGGTATATCACGGTCTGGGCTGAG
>JAUVDD010000273.1 GCA_030595525.1 Puniceicoccales bacterium | reverse complement strand
GCGAAAAAACAACTATCGCCATGGTTGGCATGGGCGGACAGGGACACGTCGACCTTTCAAACTTCCTGCCGATGAAGGACGTCCAAGTCGTCTCAGTTTGCGATGTCAATCGTGAAGGCGGAGGATACATTTCATCTAACTGGGATATGGGGAAGGAACAGAAATTATGTGGACGCGAACCTGCCCGCCAGGTAGTAGACGCCCACTACGCCAAGGAAAGGGGAAAAGGTAGCTATAAAGCCTGTGGTGCTTATAATGATTATCGTGAGTTACTGGATCGGGAGGACGTCGATGGCATCGTCGTTGCCACGCCAGACCATACCCATGCTGTCATTGCAATGGACGTCTTGAAGAAGAAAAAACACCTCTATTGCGAGAAGCCACTGGCATATTCTCTGTATGAAACACGGGCCTTAGTGGAAGCTGCCCGAGAGGCTGGCGTTGCCACCCAGCTTGGTAATCACGGACAAGCTGAGGAAAAGGCTAAAATCACTCAGGAATATTTTTTAGATGATGCGATCGGCCCAGTCCGTGAAGTGCACGTTCAATGGGGCAAACGCTTTTGGGATCCACCCATTGCTCCTCCAACTGACAGGCCCCCGGTACCAAAGGGTTTGGATTGGGACCTGTGGCTCGGACCTGCGCCTGAGATGCCGTATCATCCCCACTATCATCCATGGCGATGGCGCGACTTCCGGAAATTTGGAACCAGTCCGCTTGGAGACATGGGATGCCATCTCCTCTCAACCGTCTTTAAATCCCTTAAGCTGGAGCATCCCATCAGTGCCGAAGGCAAATGCAAGGAAGTACATCCACAGTTGTTTCCACGCCAGTTCAAGGTGAAATATGAATTCCCCGCCCGAGGAGATATGCCTCCTGTCACCCTGACCTGGTATGACGAGGGCTACGATGCTCCTCGCCCGAAAGAGCTCGAAAAAGACCGAAATTTCAGGCGTTCAGTCGTGTTTTACGGAGATGAAGGAACATTGATGGATTACCGCTTGATTCCGAACAGCCGCATGCAAGCCTATGGCCGTCCTCCCAAGGTGCTGCCACGTTCACCCGGACATTACCGGGAATGGATCGATGCCTGCCGCGGTGGACCTCCTGCGGGTTCTGATATTGTTAAGCATGGAGGAATTCTCACAGAAACTCCATTACTCGGAAACATCGCCATCCAGCATGGAAAAAAGCTGAAATGGGACGGTCCCAATTTGAAGATTACCAATGATAAATCTGCCAATCAGTTTGTTCGCAGAGAATACAGAAAAGGTTGGAGCCTGTGATTCCACACCGTTAAACTCCTATCTGAAAGGTCTATATTATGAAATTACGATTGATTTATTTCACCCTCGTTGGCTGTTGGATACTACCCCTTCTTCAAGCTGGTCATCCAATCCCATTCGAAATTAAACTTCTTACGGTCGACGCCAATGAAGGATGCGATATCGCGGATTTCGACGGTGACGGAAAGCTCGATATCTCTGCCGGTCGCAACTGGTATCGAAACGGTGACTGGATCCCACGCCCGGTGCGGAGCATTGAGGACCGGGCAGGCTA
The DNA here is from genome assembly GCA_030595525.1 of Puniceicoccales bacterium. Lineage (GTDB taxonomy): Bacteria > Verrucomicrobiota > Verrucomicrobiia > Opitutales > Oceanipulchritudinaceae > Oceanipulchritudo. Next base: position 1,883 of record JAUVDD010000273.1, on the reverse strand, counting down.
TGTGCGCTCAAACAGCGAGTGGGCGTACGATGTCAACAAGGACGGTTTACCAGATGTCATCGCTATGGATTTCGTTGGAAGTGAAGTGTACTGGTATGAAAATCCCGGCAAGGAAGTCCTGGAACAGGGATACATGTGGCCAAAACACTTGCTGGCGGATACTGGATGGGCTAGCAATGAAGTTTCCTATTTGGTTGATATAGACAAGAATGGCATTCCTGAATGGCATTCCAATCAATGGATAAAGAACACTCCAACAATGATCTTTTCCTTTTCCACCGAAGAAAGGGAAATTGAAATAGTCAAAGGCAAGAACACTCTGCTCGAAAAACGGAGTATGCCGACCCTTGTCGGGCATGAAATCGGTTCCATCAACGGGCATGGGGTTGGATTCGGAGATATCAACAACGATGGCCGAGATGACTTGCTGTTTGGCGAGGGCTGGTATGAACACCCGAAGAAGAATCCCTTTGCCAGCGAATGGATCTACCATCCTGACTGGAGCATCAAGCATTCCGCATGCCCGATGATTGTAAAGGATTTCGATGGAGATGGACTGAACGATGTCATCAACAGTGCCGCTCATGGCTATGGACTGAATTTCTGGCGGAGTCTTGGCCCAGATGCAGAAGGTAAAATCCAGTTCGATATTCAGCTGATTGACGATTCTGTTTCCCAACTACATTGCCTGGTCCTTGCCGATTTAGACGGGGATGGTAGTGAAGAACTCATTACGGGAAAACGAATTCGCGCTCACAATGGACGGGATCCCGGTGGCATGGAACCACCCGGCATGTACTACTATGTCTGGAATCAGAACAAGAAGGTTTTCAAGCGCTACACGATCGATTTTGGAAATGTAGGCGCCGGCTTACAGATACGCACCCCTGATATTGATGCCGATGGAGATATTGATATTGTAGTTGCGGGAAAGGAAGGCACCCAGATCCTGTTCAACAAACGGATTAACTAGACGTGAGTACTGTACTAAGACTACTACTGCTCGCCACTGCTGTTTCTTCAGCACTCGCTGCCGATAAACCGAATGTGATTCTGATCATGACCGATGATCAGGGCTGGGGGGATGTGCATTCTCATGGTAATGAAAAACTGGATACGCCAACCATGGACCGTATTGCGGAGGAAGGTGTCCGATGGGAGCACTTTTATGCCAGTCCCATGTGCGGACCTACAAGGGCCAGTCTTCTCACAGGGCGCTGGAATTTGCGCACAGGGACATCCTGGGTATCACACGGAAAAGAAATCGTACGGCTGGATGAAGTCACACTCGGGGACGCCTTCAAGGCAGCCGGCTATGCTACAGGCGCCTTTGGAAAATGGCACAACGGCGAGTATGGTCCCTACCATCCGAATTCACGCGGCTTTGATCAGTTTGTGGGATTTTGCCGGGGTGCATGGGAAAATTACTTTGATCCGGTGATAGAGGAAAACCGTAAACCCCTTCACACCAAAGGGTACATCACCGATGTACTGACCGACGCCGCACTCGACTTCATGGAAAAGAACAAGGACAAGCCGTTCTTTTGCTATATTCCATACAACGCCCCCCATCATCCGTTCCAGGTTCCCGAGCGCTACTTCAGCAAGTACTCCAGTCGCGGCTTTGAAGATAAAACTGCTGCGGTTTACGGCATGGTGGAAAATATCGATGACAATATTGCGCGCATCCTGAATCGGTTGGACGATTGGGGAATTACAGGGAATACCATTATCATTTTCACATCTGATAATGGTCCAACCGGACCAGAACGCTATAATGGCAACATGCGTGGTCAAAAGGCTTCCGCCGATGAGGGCGCAGTTCGTGTCCCCTTCTTCATGCGTTGGCCAGGGCAATTTAAAGCTGGAACCACAGTCGACCA
>JAUVDD010000301.1 GCA_030595525.1 Puniceicoccales bacterium | reverse complement strand
GTTGGAGGCCTTGGTGTTTTCTATACTTGAAACGATTTATGTGACAAGACTATAACTGATCCCGTTGGCGTTCCGCCTTCTGGTGGGCTTAAAACTTTTCGGGTGGGGACCGCCTTAAGGCGGGACTCCAACGGTCGCCTCAATCCTGATTGAAGGCTCACCCAGCAAGTAGGTCTCGCGGGGAACTCCAAATGCAATGATTGGTATTGCCTGCGAACAAAGAGGGCTACACAGTTTCCCCGAATTGAAGAAGCTGGATACACGGACAATGCTCGATACGACCCGGCGGCTGATCTCCAATACGCAACATTCGCGGACAGACTGGATCGGACCACTGGTGATTCTTGCGCTATCCATCATTGGTGTTTTTTTTATATATAGTGCGCAAGCATTCGTCGGAGGAGGCTACTGGTTACGCCAGATTATCTGGTTGGTTTTGGGTAGCGGCGTCTACATCACCTTATCACGCATCGATTACAAAATTTATCTGGAGAATGCATTCTGGATCTACGCTGCCGCGGTCATCCTGCTGGTCCTGATTTGGAGCCCAATGGGCATGACTCGTGAAGGCGTGACCCGCTGGCTGAATTTCGGAATAATGGCATACCAGCCTGCTGAAGCGGCCAAAGTTTGCAGCTTGATCCTGATGGCAAGTATCCTTGCCCGATCAGAATTGGGAACGATTCAACAGAGTATCTTTGTGCTGCTCAAGGTCTTCTGTGCAGCAGGCTTACCAATGATCTTGATTTTTCTGCAGCCTGATCTAGGTTCCTGTCTCATCATACCACCCACGATGCTCGCTTTACTTTATGTTTCCAGGCTTTCACAGCGATTCTTCCTGGCCGTTCTCGGCCTGGTGCTGTGCCTTGGAACGATTCTGAGCATCGATTTGTATCAATATAGTAACTTTCTGTCCGAAAAGGGTCTGACTGCTCAGGATGCCCGTGGACAATACCAGGTTGAGTCCTGGATTCCGCTGAGGGACTATCAGCGGGAACGTATAATGACTTTTATCGCACCCGATGTGGTGGACCCAAGAGGGACTGGATCGGCATGGAATTCCAATCAAGCCCAGCAAGCTGTCGGAACTGGCGGATTGCTTGGTAAGGGATTTCAGCAAGGATTGCAGGCCCGTTTGGGATATCTGCCGCGCTCGGTGGCGCATAATGATTTTATCTTTGCCGTATTGGCAGAGGAAAAAGGATTCGTAGGGGGATTGCTCATAATAGGCCTATTTACCGTACTGCTTGCAAACGGGGTCCGCATTGCAAGCATGTCGCGTGACCGCTTTGGCATGTTCCTCGCTGTTGGTGTAACGGTAATTTTTACCATACATGTTTTCATCAATATCGGGATGACCATTGGGTTAACGCCTATTACGGGGCTTCCACTCCCATTTCTAAGTTATGGCGGCTCGTTTATTTTGAGCTGTTGCATTCTACAGGGAATCATTCAGAGCGTACATCGCTATCGGAGGGCATTTACATGATATTCGCCCCCGAATATTCCCTCAGGTTATTGATTTCGCATCAGTCTTGCGGACCCCTGAAGAACGCGCCGCCGCATCACCCAAAGGAGTCCACAAGACACAATGAACTCAAATGATTCGATAGACGAAACAAAACAGAACTTAAGCGCAGAACAGGAGACCGAACTGAAACATCCGCCCGTTGAAGAGGCAGGAGAATCCGTTGATCCTGAACAGTTGAAACAAGAAGTCGAGGAGCGGTCCAAACAGCGCCCTATTCTTCAGAAACTGGCTGCCAAGATTCGCAAAGAAAATAACCCGTATCGGGAGATTATCATCAATTCGGAGTCGCTCGAAAAACGGGTGGCTGTCCTCAATGAGGGAGTCCTCGAGAAATTCGAGCTGGAACGCATTGGGGACGACCGGTTGGTCGGAGCCATCTTCAAGGGGAAAATCCAGAATCTGGAACCCGGATTAAAGGCGGCATTCGTTGACATCGGCATGCCGAAGAACGCGTTTCTGCATTATTGGGACATTCTTCCTCAGGCTGATAGCACGATTGAAATGGTACGGGATACCCGTTCCGACGATCAGAAAAAGAAAAAGGACAAGATAACCATCAAGGATATCCCGGGCCTGTATCCAATCGGGTCGGAGATTCTCGTCCAGATCACCAAGAGCACAATCGGTTCCAAGGGACCGCGGACAACCACCAATATCGCTCTGCCGGGTCGCTTCCTGGTACTGATGCCTTATGGTGGACAGTGTGGTGTTTCCCGGAAGATTGAGAACGACAAGGAGCGCAAGCGTCTGAAGGAAATCCTGCGCCGATTATCCATTCCGGAAGGAATGGGCGTGATCATCCGTACCGCTGGAGAGGGCAAACGCTGGACTTACTTCGTTCGTGACCTGTCGATCCTTCTGAATCAGTGGAAGGAAATCCAGGCACGCCTCGATGCGGCCAAGCAGCCGACCTGTCTTTACAAGGAACCTGATATTATCGAGCGAACAGTTAGGGACTTCCTGACAGAGAACATTGATCGCGTTCTGATCGATGACAAGGAAGCCGGTGAGCGCATGCTGGAGCTGACGAGCCGGGTCAGTAAGCGAAGTGGTGGGAAGATTGCCATCTTCGATGAGAATATCCCGATTTTTGAGCGCTTCAATATTGAGCGACAAATCGAGCAAACCTTCCAGCGCCGGGTACCATTGCCCAGTGGCGGAGAGATTGTCATCGAGGAAACTGAGGCGTTGGTCGCCATCGACGTGAACACGGGTTCGCACAAGCAGCAAAAGGATAATAACAACAATTTCATTCTCCAGGTGAATCTGGAAGCTGCTGAGGAATCTGCGCGACAAATTCGTCTGCGTAATATCGGTGGCCTGATCATTCTCGACTTCATCGACATGAAGAACCGGAAGGATCGGATGTCCGTATTCCGCAAGATGAAGGGAGAGATGGAGAAGGATAAGGCCAAATGCCACGTCCTTCAGATTTCCCAACTGGGAATCATGCAGATGACCCGACAAAGGCACAAGGAATCCGTATCGAGTGGTCTTTACAGCACCTGTCCATACTGCAGCAGTCGTGGCAGCGTGAAAAGTGCCCGGACTATGAGTGTGGAGATTCAACGTCGACTCACCAATGTGATCAGGCGGTTGCGCACAGAAGGAGTGCAGGAAGAAGAGACCATGTGGCTTCGTGTCTTTTGCCATCCACATGCTTTGGAGCGTCTGCGCCATGAGGATGAGCGGATTTT